>JAGAAE010000015.1 GCA_017615405.1 Clostridia bacterium
GATCTTTTCCATCAGGTCTTCATAATCCGAAGATGAGATCGTCATAATGCTTTTTGCATTTTTAACAGACGGTACGGATATGTTCTTTTTCGTATGCTTGACGTCGTATTTTAAATAAGTTTCACCGTCAACGGTCCATTTGATAAGAATTCGGTTTTCATTATCCGAGGTCTTGATCTCAAACACGATCTTTGAATTTTTGATGAGATCAACTAATTCATCATCAAATTCGTCGGAATATACCGAAGCAAACCCAACCGGGATATCTTCACCTGAAAAGATGATCTTTCCGCTTAAATTTCCGTTTTCGGAATTGCTGAAATCTACGTCTTTAAACTCACATATCTTTATGGAAATGCCGGCAAAAGAAACCTTGACGTCACCGCTCACCTTATCGCCGCTTTTTTCACCCTTAGCGATAAGTTTTACCGTCTCTTTGCCTTTTTTAACAACTATGCCGCACGCGACGTTGTTGTTTTTGCTGAGGGTATAAAGTGAAACGTCATAGCCGCCGAAACTGACGGTCCTGCAAACGACGTTTCCGAAGGAATCGACGTTTAACGTGAGGCGGCAGTTAAAACTATCGATCATCTTAAAATCGTTCTTTTTCAAACTGCCGAGTATTTCGTCAATATACTCTTCGTAATAATCGATCGCTTGATCGCTGTCGATCATGAAATCCCCGTTGTTTAAGACGGTTTTGATTATGCCCTTGACGTCACTGTCCTTTTTAGCCGTTTTCAGGATGTCGGTCAGAACGTCGTATGCGTAATCTCCGTCGATTTTTGCGCTTAGTTCGACCGTATTTGATTCAATATCTCCGAATTTGACCGTCTTCTTTGTTTTTTGGACGTCTTCAAGGTGATCGGTAGTGATCTTTGCGTATTTATCGATGAGTTTCTTTACCGTCTCGCCATCGGGGAGATATTTTTTTAGTGAACCGATATCACTGAAAGATGATATCGAAGACAACGGTGATGAGCCGCCTTTTGAAGATAATGCGAGAAGGCTTTTCGGTATTTTATAGTAGCCTTTTCCGGTCGAATCCGTGCGGAAATACAACGTTCCGTCTTTTGAAATAACGCTTGCATCAAAATCGGCCTCATCATTGATATTGCCGTTGACCGATAAATATGCAGATTTGCCGTTTACACAGTTCTCGTAGTTGATTTTAAGATTGTTGAGTTCGGCTCCGTTTTCGTCGGCTATTGCATCCAAAAGCTCTTTTGCGGTATCGGAGATACGGACGTCTATCGAGCCTTTTCCGTTCATATTTTTAAGATCGATCATACGATCATATTTTTCGGAAACAGAATTGGATAAAGCGTTGACGTCGTCATTTATGACCGCAGCCATATAATCTTTGTTCGAATAGAAAATATTGCGGTATTGGTTTTTAAAGAAGGGGAAAAAGATTATAACAAGAGTAGTTACGACCGCAACAAAACCCAAAACTATCGCCAAAGGCCATATTTTGAAGCGTTTTTTCTTAGGAAGTTTAACGGCGTTGTCGTTTGGTACTTCGGTAATTTCAGGCTGAACTGGGGTATAGACAGGCTGAGCGGGGGTATAGACAGGTTGAGCGGGGGTAGTCTCAGGTTGAACAGGGTTGGTGGAGGGCTCTTGGGCGTTTATAAACGCATCGCCGGTCTGTTCCGCCGTATCTGCCGGGCTTACCGGTGATTGCGGGGCGCCGACCTGTTCATTCTCAAGCACCTGTGTGTTATCGGGAGAAAGTTTTGTGCCGCATAAACCGCAAAAACCTGCGGAATCCGGACACTCATTTTTGCAATTTGGACAAATCATCTGAATCACTCCTTGTTTTTGTTTTTACAGTAATAGTATATAAGACTACAATCAAAATATAACATATCAGGCGCTCTGTGTCAAGATTGTATTAGCTTGCCTTGCGTTTCACGGCGAGGGTGGAAACGGTTGCTTTAATGGAAAAGTTGACGCCTTTTTCGAGCCAGATGGCGCTCAAAATTACCCGAAGAAATGAAATCCGCGAGTATATACTGATCAAGAACCGGGACGGTACACGACGTGTCCTTTGCAATCGTTTCATATCTTCTGAGAAGTTTGTCGGGAATCAGCATATATCCGATACGCATCGAGTTTGAAAGGCTTTTTGAAAAGGTGTTGATGTATATTACGTTGTCGTTTTCACAAAGAGAAAATAAGGTGTCGATAGGCTTCCCTTTGGCAAAAAACTCGCTGAAATAATCGTCCTCGATGATGAAATTTCCCTCTGCCGAAGTGCGGCTTAAATACTTCATTCTTTTCGGAAGGGAGGTCGTTATGCCGGATGGGAAACTGTGAAACGGCGTGACGTGTAAGACCTGAAAATCTTTTGCCGTAAGCTCCTTTGTCATAATACCGTCTTTGCCCATTTTGAGAGGAACGGTTTTTGCACCCATATTTTTGTATACTGCCGGGATCTTTGAATAGCACGGGCTTTCGATGCCGTAAATCCTATCCTTTCCGAGAAGCAAAACGGCAGTCGCATATAACTGTTCTGCACCCGAACCTATAATAATATTTTCGGGCTGAACAAACATTTTCCTATATCTCAAAAGATATAGTGAAATGGCGTTTCTTAACGCTTCACAGCCCTTTTGCGGCGATTTTCTGAACAGGATATTTCCGTTGTCGTTAAGGACTTTTCTTATCGTTTTAAACCATACGGAATATTCGAAATCAACGTTA
>JAGAAE010000132.1 GCA_017615405.1 Clostridia bacterium
AAACGGCGAAGAGATCAAACCGTTTGATCCCGATTCTGACGGCACCGAAAAAGATACCGACAAAAAGCAATGGACAAAGGACAAAAAGACGCTCGAAAAAGCGGGATATAAGGTTGAACTGTTTACAAATAAAGATACCCTTTCAGGTTATGAGACGGCGTTAAAGGTCGACAAGGGGTCTTTGGTTGCCTATATCGAAACAACAAGCCCCAACAGGCTTGCGGTGTTTTACTTTAAATCTGCCGCCCTCGCTTCAGCAAAGTTCGAGAGTTACAAGGACACGTCAAATAAGTTCTTAAAGGGCAGCGCCATTATCATCGACGACAAAGAGGGCATCCTTACCGGAGAAAAGGAGTCGGAAGGAACCGGAGGCGAAGCGCAGATGAAAGCCGACGCAAAAAAGCTCGAATCCCTCGGATTCAGGGTCGACGCATACACGACCGGACTTTCGGATTATGAAACCTCTTTAGGCGCAAAGAAGTGGTCATTGGCAGGATATCTGAAAGCCTTCAAATCTTCCGACAACTCCGATGACAGCATTCTTATAACCGGTTATTATTTCGGCAAAAAATCCGATGCGAAAAAGTATGTAAATGTTTTCGATAACTACGTGCTCGTCGATTATGCGATAATCCGGGGAGATAAAAAGGGCTATATCACCCGCAAATAACAACTATGTTCTGCACTTTCACTATACAATAAGATTTTACACACACTGTAAACCCCGGCGGTGCGAAATGCATCGTCGGGGTCTTTTTAACGCTATTACGAGGGCAAAAAACTATTTGTCCTCCGGTTTATCCGTGTTTTTGCAGGTCACCGCGTAGGAGCAGCCGTCACAGCCGCAGGAACAACCGCTCTTGCCTTTTTTCCTGTCCCTTATCATTTTTCGGATAACAAAGAACAAAACCGCGCATATCAAAAGCGATACAATAACCGTACCGCCGTAATTTTTAATGAAATACAACATATCGTTTTCCCTTCGGTTTTTAATCATTATACCACTATACCCGAGGATTTTCAAGGAAACGGGATAAGTCGGTTTTTTCGACCCGATCTAACCGTAATTTCGGTGCCGCTTTGACAAATTGCAACATATAAAAAAATGTATAATTGAAGCGGCTGATAATATTCCATAATATTAAAAGGACAAACATACCGGGTGATAAAAATGAAGGAAAGCACAAAGATAAAACAAAACTATAATTTCACAAGATCCGAAACGTCGATCGCGGTTTTAAAGCACGTTATATTCCTGTTAATCGGATTCGCCTCGACAAAAGCGTCGGTAAAAGGGCTAATGATCCCTTTCGGGATCTCCTTTGCCGCAGGTATAGGAAGAGTTTATTTTCCTTCGGTCACGGCGGGTGTCTTTGTCGGATATTTCTTCACCGCCGTCGGTACGAACAGTTTCAGATACATAACCGCACTTTTTGCCGTCACCGCAATAAAGACCATGACTTTCCCTTATAAAAAGGTATGTCGCAACCCACTGTTTTTAGGGCTTATCACCCTTCTTGCAACGGCGGTGACAAACCTCGTCACCATAACATCTTCACCTGCAGACACGGCGCTTTATATCTGCGAAAGCATTCTTGCATCCGCCGGAGCATATTTTATTTGCATAGCCGATACGGGACTTAACCGCAACACGGTAGGACTTTCGACCGAAGAAACGACCGCCCTCCTGATAGCCTCCGGGATAATTATATCGGGTCTTATGGGGCTGACCGTTTTCGGGACGCGAACAGGCGTTATCCTCGGCATACTACTGATATTGATCGCATCAAAATTCGGCGGCGTTACGGCAGGTACGGTAAGCGGTATCGCCATTTCGGTCGCGGCGGTAATGTCGGGTGAGAACATTGATATCGCGCTTGCCTACGCCGTTTCGGGACTTGCCGCCGGTGTTTTTTCGACACTCGGGAAATACGTCGAAGCCTCGTCGGTCCTTATATCCTTCATCGTTTGCCGCGCACTGTCCGGCTTTGATAATACGGCATACGTCGCGCTTGCGGAAAATATTGCGGCGTCGCTCATCTTTTTTTCGATACCGAAAAGCATCTGCTCACAGTTTTCGAGATATTTTGCTCCGTTTCCGAAAACCAACGAGAAAAACGGCGTCAAAAACGGCGTCAATATAAGGCTTAATATGGCGGCGGACGCCCTCAAACAGGTTTCAAAAACGACCGAAAAGGTATCAAAAGAACTTTCAAGGATAAATACCCCGAGTTTCGGAGCGATAATAGAACAGATCGAAAACGAGACCTGCATAGGCTGCAACAACCGCAAACTCTGTTGGGAAACGCGAAGGAAATCTACCGCCTATGCGATTAAGGATATAACGAAAGAACTTCGCAATTCTCCGACAACAAACGACGACGATCTTTTTGATTTAAAGGGGCGTTGCTACCGGTTTTCAAAACTTTATTCCTCGACCGTAAAACACTACACCGAATACACGACCGCGCTTGACTGCGAAACGCGCATTGACGAGGTAAGAGACGTCGTTTGCAGTCAACTTTACGGTATTTCGGATATGCTCTACGATCTTTCGAAAGACTTCGGCAGGGGCGAGACGGCAAACGTCAATCTGGCGAATAAGATCGCCGGCGCTCTCAGAAATCTCGAAATCACCGCAGAGGAGGCTTTTGCGAAGACCGACAGGTTCGGAAGAACGAGCATAATGATAAAAATACGGAAAAATCCCGAGCTTGTCATAAACAAAAGAAACGTTATGAAACTGTGCTCCCTCGTATCCGAGATCAATTTCGATATTCCGACCGTTTCAAGCACGGACGATTACACCTATATATCACTCTTTGAACATGCTAATTTAAAGGTCGAGATCGGGGTCGACAACATATCGTCAAACAAGGACAGAATATCGGGCGAC
>JAGAAE010000133.1 GCA_017615405.1 Clostridia bacterium
AAAATATCAGTCGATAGGTCCCGATAAGCTGAACCAGTTAAGACATACGGCGTTCCTTCCCGATCTTAATGCCGTCAAGACCCAGATGAAGAAACACGCCGAAATATTAAGACCGAAATTCGACGCGGTAATAAACGAGTTTAACGCCACTTTGAAGGGTAAAGGCATTGCAAAGTGGAACAAACCGAACGGAGGATACTTTATCAGTCTTTTTGTTGAAAAGGGCTGTGCCAAGAGGGTCGGCGAGTTATGTAAAGAGTTGGGGCTTACCCTTACAAGCGTCGGTGCGACCTATCCTTACGGAAAGGATCCCGACGACTCGAATATCCGCATAGCGCCGTCCTTCCCGAGCCTTGAAGATATCACGACCGCCTCAAAGGTCCTTTCCTGCGCCGTGAGATACGCCGCGCTGGAAAAAATGCTTTCAAAATAATTGATTTTAGGTTAAAACAAAAAGCAGGGATCGGCATCAGCCGACCTGATTACGGAGGATACGAAATGAAATTGAGAAAACTGAAATCTTTTGCGGCGTTTGTTCTGACGATAGTTTTAACGATGATTTCTTTGTCGGGATGCACTATTTCCAAAAACAGCGGTAAAACAAGCAAAAACGACCCGTCGGAGAATGCGGAATACGTTGTAACTGTTTTCATACCGGAAAATTCGGAAGTATTTACTTCAAGTAATGCGAAAGTCATTAAAACAATTCTGAGTAAGCGGCTTAAGGAAATCGGTATTTCGGATTGTAAGATCGATATTGACAAGAAGGCACAAACGATAACCGTCAAATTTCCCAAACCCGGCACCCGTGATGATTGCGACTCGGAGCAAATCTCAGATTGTCTTGCCGCAAAGGGCAACCTCGAGTTTTATGAGGGTGTTGAGAAGACCGGAGAGCCGTTTATGACTGATGAGGACGTTAAAAAAGCATCCGCGCAGTTCAAAGATGACTACAACACATGGGTGGTAGATCTTAAATTCACCGAAGAAGGTACCGACGCTTTTTACGAGGCGACCGCAAACGCCGCGGAAAACGGAATGGGAATCTCTATTTATTTAGACGATGAATGCATATTGTCTGCCGCTTGTAATCAGGCGATCCCGGACGGCGAAGCTATTATCTACGGCAACTTTACCGAGAGCCAAGCAAAATGTTTAGCCGCTCAGATAAATTCGGGTCCTTTGCCGTTTACCCTTGAGGTCGAAAGCACGACGGGTGACGATTGATTGCTCGGGTACATAAAACCGTGAAAAACTTTGCGCGAGCGGTTTGGGATCTTACAAAAACGTCATTATTTCAAAATTCGGCAAAATCGTTATATTTTCAATTGACTTTGCCTTGATTGTTTAGTATAATGTTATTACGCTTGGGCGAATAGCCTTCGCCCTTTATATATTTGTCCGAAAACTATGATCTCGGACAAGCCGGAAAAGGAGGCGCCTTTTTCGGTCATATGAATTGGAGGATTTGCCAATGAAGTCCAAAAGAGTGGGCAAGCCGGTATTTTTCGTAATATTTGTCCTTGTTCTTACATTTGCGTATTTCGCATTTTTCGGATGTTACGATTATTTCGGCGACACAAAAAAGACTTATATTAAGGGAGCCGAGGATATCCGGTGGGGTATCGATATCTCTGGCGGCGTCGAAGCTGTTTTCTCGCCTGATAAAAATGGTATCGAAATAACCGATAAGGATATGGAAGCTGCTAAAACCATTATCGAGACCCGTCTTGTCAATCTTAATATTACAGATTATGAGGTATATACCGATAACTTTAGTGACCCCCCGAAGGTTTTCGTCAGATTCCCGAAAGCTGCTGGTGATGAAGAATTTGATCCGCAGGCAGCTATCGATACGCTTTCCGCAAGCGCCGTCCTCGAGTTCTATGAGGGCACGGAGAAGACCGGAGAGCCGTTTATGACGGGTGACGTCGTTAAAGAAGCCTCTTACGAGTACACTACCTATCATGGATACGTCGTTTCGCTTAAACTCAACTCAAAGGGAGCCGACGCCTTCTATAAGGCGACAGGCAACGCCGCGACAAACGGAACTAAGATCTCGATCTTCCTCGATGATGATGCGATTTCGGTTGCGGGATGCGAACAGGCGATCTCGGGTGGCGAAGCTATTATCTACGGTAATTTTACCGAGAAAGCGGCAAAGCATCTGTCCGATCAGATAAATGCCGGTTCTTTGCCCTTCGCTCTTACTACCGGTAGCAGTAGTGCATTATCGGGCACAAAGGCCGCCGAAGCAACTACTGAAACAGCGGAAGGTACCGAAAGCACTACCGAAACGACAACCAAAAAGAGTAGTGAAGGCGAGGGCGGTAAGCTCCAGATCATCTCCCCGACGCTTGGTAACAACGCACTTAAAGTAATGGTCATCGCCGGTTCTATCGCCTTCGGTATAGTATGTCTCCTGATGCTTATCCGTTACAGGATGCACGGATTCATAGCCTGCCTTGCATTGCTCGGGCAGTTGGCGGGTACCATCGCCTGTATATCGGGATTCTTCCCCGATACAAACAGCTTTACGCTGACGGTCCCCGGTATCGCGGGTATCATCCTTTCGATCGGCGTCGGCGTCGACTGCAACGTTATCGCCGCCGAAAGAATACGCGACGAGTTCAAGAAAGGCAAGACTATTGACGGCGCTATTGATTCCGGATTTAAGAACAGTTTGTCGGCGATCATCGACGGAAACGTTACGATCGTTATCGTATCTTTGGTGCTTATGGGCGCGTTCGGTACACCCGACAGCATTATGGCCAAGATCTTCTCACCGATCATGTCAATCTTCGGAACGTCGATCACCGGTTCGATCTACGCCTTCGGTTACACCCTTATCATCGGCGTTATCTTCAACCTTATTATGGGTGTTCTTGCTTCCAAGTATATGCTTAAGAGCGTTTCGCAACTTAAGTTCTTAAGAAAACCTGCGCTTTACGGAGGTAAGAAAAATGCTTAAAAAAATCAATTCCAATTTTGTAATGAAGGTCCTTCTTATCATATATGCCGTTATTATACTTACGGGTATTTTGTTCGCGATAATTGGGCATCTTCGCCTTGATATAAACTTCAGAGGCGGCGCGCGTATTGCGTATTCTTATGAAGAACCGAAGAACAATGACGGAAAAACGATAGAATTAAAACAATCCGATTTTGAAAGCGCCGTAAAAGAAACGCTCGGAAAAATCGATTTCACCGTCAGTCAGAACGAAGGCTTTAACGGCGGTTCCAAGACCTACGTTATCAGCATTTCAGGCGAGAATACGATAGAAAACAAAACACAGGAAGGTTTAGAGACAAATCTTCAAGAAAAGTTCCCCGATAATAATATCTCCTTGGCAGAGTCCAACTCGGTAAGTCCTTCTGTAGCGGGCGGCTTCCTTGTAAAAAGCCTTGTAGCCGTTGTGATAACCGCCGTTCTGGTCGTTATCTACGTCGGAATAAGATTCAAGAGGATCGGAGGCGTCTCGGCTGCGATAACCGCTCTTTGTGCGTTGGTACTTGACCTTTTGGTAACCTTCAGCGTATGTGCGATATTCAGATTGCAGATAGATTCAAACTATATCGCAGTTGTCCTGACGATTCTCGGTTATTCGCTCAATGATACCATAGTTGTTTACGACCGTGTAAGAGAAACCAAGAAGTATTATCCTCAGCTTACTCTTGACGAGAACATGAATAGAAGTATCGGCGGCGTTATGACGAGAAACATCGTAACTTCGGTTACAACGATAGTCGCCGTTATGACCATCATCATCGTTGCCGAGATCTACGGATTGACTTCGCTCAGGACTTTCGGTATCCCGATGGCATTCGGTCTTGTTTCCGGTTGCTTCTCATCCATGTTCATTGCGGGTCCGCTTTGGGTATGCTGGAAGAATATCATAGGAACCAAGAAAAAAGCTTAATATTCACCTGAACGCGGGGTATTGTGTGGATCACAATACCCCGCTGTAATAAATATCGGGCGAAAATCATATAATCTACCAATTCCTTATCTTTGGGGTTGAGTATATGATCCATTCCGCTCGAAGCAGGGCAGTCGCGTTAGGCGAGTATATTTCCAAAACGGGGGAAACCGTCAGGGCGACTTCAAAGGTTTTTAACGTCAGCAAAAGTACGGTACATAAGGACGTGACCGAACGGCTTTTAAGGGACGATCCGATCCTTTATAAAGCGGTCAATAAGGTACTTCAAAAAAATAAACGGGAACGCCATCTGCGCGGCGGAATGGCGACTAAACTGAAATATAAAGCAAAGGAAGAAAATAATGAGGGTACTTATGATAAACGGAAGTCCGCGCGCGAACGGAAACACCTTCACGGCTCTGACTGAGGTTAAGAAGGCGCTTGAAAAAGGCGGTATCGAGGTCGAGATAATAAACGTCGGAAACAAGGCGATAAGGGGCTGCGTCGCCTGCGGTGGCTGTGCCAAGGCAGGTAAATGCGTCTTCGATGACAAAGTAAACGAAGCGGCGGAAAAGTTTAAGGACTGCGACGGTCTCGTTATCGGTTCGCCTGTCTATTTTGCAAATGCCGCCGGTACGCTCGTATCCTTCCTTGATAGGCTTTTTATGAGCGCAAAGTTCGATAAGACGATGAAGGTCGGCGCCTGTGTATGCGTCGCGCGTCGCGGCGGTATAACCGCCACATTCGACCAGCTCAACAAGTATTTTACCATAAGCGGGATGCCGGTCGTTTCGAGCAACTATTGGAACGGCGTCCACGGCGCCGCACCGGGCGAAAGCAGGGAGGATGAAGAGGGCTTGACGACCATGAGGACCCTCGGAAATAATATGGCGTTTCTTATCAAGGCAATTGCCGAATATAAGGAAAAGAACGGGCTGCCCGAAAAAGAACCGCCTGTTAAAACGAATTTTATAAGATGATGAAGACAGACCCGCGTCCGATGACCGACGCGGGTTATTCTTATATAAAAACAACATAAACGATGACGCGAATATCGGCGCCGCACCCGATAAAATAAGAAAATAATAATTATATTAAATTTTCGCTTGACTTCTTTTTATATTTGTGGTATATTATTTAGGCGCCGTTAAATGCTGGTGTAGCTCAGTTGGTAGAGCAGCTGATTTGTAATCAGCAGGTCGGGGGTTCAAGTCCGTCCACCAGCTCCACTTTTCGGACGGTTTGAAAACTAAATATGGGAGAGTTCCCGAGCGGCCAAAGGGGGCAGA
>JAGAAE010000134.1 GCA_017615405.1 Clostridia bacterium
ATGATAGTATTTTATCGTAATCCGACAAGGAATGCAAGAAGAAATAACACAGAATAAATGACGACGGTGTCGATCATAAATCGTCAGACGTGTCATTATTGTCCTGTGCGTACGTCTGTCCGCCAAAATTTACAAAAACAAAAATTCAGACCGATAATGATGGTATAATCGGCGAAAAAGCGGTCAAAATAATCTAAAAAAGACCGGAAGGATCTGTAAAAAAATGAACAAAGTAATAAAGATCGTCGCCTGTTTTCTGATTTTTGCGCTTGTATTCTCGGTTACCGTTTTGGCGCTCTCGAAAATGGGTTCAAGGGGCAGCGAGGTAACCAAGATCCAAACGATACTGAAAGAAAAGGGGTTTTATAAGGGCAGTATCGACGGCGTCTACGGAACACAGACCAGAAACGCCGTCATTCAGTTTCAAAAAAGCCGCGGGCTGACCGCCGACGGGATCGCGGGTAAAAATACCCTCGCGGCGCTCGGGATAACTTCGGGCAGCAGCACGAGTTCATCCGATTATCAGCTTCTGGCAAGGCTTATATCCGCCGAGGCGCGGGGCGAGAGTTATTTAGGGCAGGTGGCGGTAGGAGCGGTTGTGCTGAACCGCATCGAGCATCCGTCCTTTCCCGATACGATAACGAGCATAATCTACCAGAAGGGTGCGTTTTCCTGCATAGACGACGGTCAGTTCTATCAGCCTGTAGCCGACAGCGCCTACAAGGCGGCAAGGGACGCACTCAACGGGCTTGACCCGAGCGGCGGCGCGATCTATTATTACAACCCGAAGACTGCGACAAATCAGTGGATCCGTTCAAGGAAGGTAACGACCGTAATAGGAAATCACGTTTTTTGCATTTAGATAAAAAAACGGACGATGAAATGATATTGTTTCACCGTCCGTTTTTGCAATCTGTCGTTTGATATGCCGATCTATCTGTGCGCTAATTTTCGCGCCTCGATAAGCGCCGAAACAAGGGCGTCGGCGTCGTCGATCGTGTTAAACCTTGATATACCTATTCTCAAAGCGCCGTCGATGACCTCGTTTTTTAGCCCTAACTGTTCGAGAACGCGGCTTCTTTTCCCCTGCTTGCAAGCCGAACTTTTTGAAACGAAAATGTCCTTCATTTCAAGAAAATTCATAAGGACTTCGCTTCTGTAACCGGGCATCGAGATGCTCAAAATATGGGGCGCATCGGTCTCAATATAAGTTATTTCCGGTATTTTTTCCGAAAACTCGGATATAAGATATTCTTTTATCTCCGCGATTTTTTCGATTTCGGGATCGACCCGACAGGCGGCGGCAAAGGCGGCGATCTGCGGCAGGCTTTCGGTACCGGAACGTCTGCCCGATTCCTGCCCTCCGCCGACGATAAGCGGCTTTAATTTAACGCCGTTTCTTACATATAAAGCGCCGATACCCTTAACTGCGTGGATCTTATGACCGCTTAAACTCGCCATATCGATAGGACATTTTTTGAGATCAAACGGCACCTTTTTAAAGCCCTGAACGGCGTCGGTATGAATAAGGATACCGGGGTCGATCGCCTTGACTTTTTTTGATATCTCGGCAATATCCGTAACCGCGCCGGTCTCGTTGTTGACAAGCATTAAGGAAATAAGCGCGGTATCCTCACGCAGAGCGTCGAGCACCGCCTCGACGGGAATTCTCCCGGTTTGGTCGGGCGTCAGTCTCGTAACGGTAAATCCGCGTTTTTCAAGCTCGTCAAGACTCTTGCCCACCGCGTCGTGCTCAACCGAAGAGCTGATTATATGTTTGCCCTTTCTCTTATTGAGTTCGGCGCCCATAATGATCGCCGTGTTATCGCTTTCGGTACCGCAGGAAGTAAAAACGATCTCCTCGGGTCTTGCCGAAAGCGCTTTTGCGACCGTCAAGCGGCATTCCTCGAGTTTTTCTTTTGCGATACGCCCGACCTTATGGGTCGAAGAAGGGTTGCCGTAATAGTTTTCAAGCGCATCGATCATCGCGTCGCTCGCTTCCCGGCAAATTTTGGTTGTTGCGGCGTTATCAAAATAACGTTCCATATCCTGCCTCCTTTAACTCATCAGTTAACAATTATATTCCGAAAAACGTCAAAAATCAAGTTTTCGGGTGAAATATCCGACAACGATTGACGAATCGTATATTTTGTGATATAATACGTCGTAATTTATGGTTTATCATCGGTAAGGATAAACCATGTTTCTCGATAAAGAATAAATGTATGAGGTATTATATGCAGGAAAGATCATCTTTGGGTCAGGGTGAGTACGGACTTTCGCGGAATGACGTCATTTCAAGGATCAACGCCGGAAAAACGAACCTGATAACCGATGAAAACAGTAAAACGACTTCGGATATCGTCAAAGAAAACGTCGTTACGTACTTTAATATCATCTTTGCGGCACTCGCCGTTTTGCTTATTATTGCCGGTTCTTTCAGAAGCCTTACTTTTTTGCCCGTTATCATCGTTAATACCATTATCGGTATCGTTCAGCAGCTGCGTTCTAAAAAGGTTCTTGACAAACTGAGCGTTTTGTCAAAATCTACCTATGAGGTCATCAGAGACGGGAAACAGCAAAGGGTCCCGGTCGATAAACTCGTTCTCGACGACAGTATCATTTTAAGAGAAGGTCAGCAGATCCCGGCTGACGCGGTCGTTAAAGAGGGCAAGATATTTGCAAACGAATCCCTTCTTACCGGCGAATCGGACGAGATCGAAAAATTGCCCGGAAGCGAGCTTAAATCAGGCAGTTTCGTTATTTCGGGGACCTGTATCGCCGCCTTGACCGCGGTCGGAAACGATTCCTACGCCGCACAGCTGACCGCAAAAGCAAAGGCGGTCAAGGACAAGCAATCCGAACTTATTAGGAATATCGAACTTATAATCAAGATCGCCGGAATACTCATTATACCGATAGGCATAACACTTTTCTATCAGGCGCTTTTTATCAATCACCATTCCTTCAGCGATGCGGTAGTATCGTCGGTAGGCGCCATTATCGGTATGATACCCGAGGGGCTTTACCTACTTGTTACCATTGCGCTCGCTCTCAGTTCCATTAAACTCGCAAGACAGAAGGTTTTGCTCCACGATATGAGAAGTATCGAGGCGCTGGCAAGGGCTGATATCCTCTGCGTAGATAAAACCGGAACCATAACCTCCGATACGATGGAGGTCGTTGACGTTTTCTCGCCCTACGGTGTAAGCGGAAACGAACTTTCACAAAACAAAGAGATCCTCGTAAGATATATTAACACCGTTCCCGACAACAATATAACCATGCAGGCGCTGCGCGCGTTTTTCGGAAGTTCAAAAGTTGGTTTCGACAGTGCGAGGGTGACACCGTTCTCGTCTAAATACAAGTATTCTCAAATCGAGACACGAAACGGGACCTATCGTCTCGGCGCGCCCGATATTCTTCTGCGCGGTCGTGTTTTAGAGGCAAACGACCCGTTGATCGAAGAGTATTCAAGAGAAGGTCTTCGTGTTTTGGCACTTGTCAAGGTCGATGAAAACAGATCGGATCCGTTGGCTTTTATCGCCATTAAAAACGGCATACGAAAGAACGCAGAAAAAATCTTTGCCTTCTTTGAGGAGCAGGGCGTTGAAATAAAGGTCATATCGGGCGATAATCCCTTGACCGTTTCAAGGATAGCCGGACTCGTCGGTATAAAGAACAATGATAAATACGTCGACGCTTCAAAACTTCAGACTAAGGAAGATTTTGACGACGCCGTGCTGAATTACACCGTCTTCGGAAGGGTAAAGCCGGAGCAGAAAAAAGAGCTTGTTTTGGCTCTCAAACGCAAGAAATTAAAGGTCGCTATGACCGGCGACGGCGTAAACGACATCCTCGCGATGAAGGAAGCCGACTGCTCCATTGCCATGGGAACAGGAAGCGACGCCGCAAGACAGGCGGCGCAGATAGTCCTCCTCGACTCGGATTTCTCGCGGATGAAGAGCATAGTAACGCAGGGACGTCAGATCGTCAACAACATTACCCGCTCGGCAACGCTTTTCTTATATAAGAATATGTTTTCGGCTTTTCTTGCGATTTTCTCGATTGCAATGTTATTCACCTATCCGTTAAAGCCGTCCCAGATCTCGCTCGTTTCCCTTTTCAACATCGGTGTTCCCGCATTTCTTTTATCCCTTGAAACAAACACCGTTAAGCAAAAGCAGAATTTCTTAAAACGAACCATTCTTACGGCGCTTCCCGCCGCGCTGACCTCCTTTTTGTCGATAGCGGCGCTGGTCGTTTTCGGTGAGGTTTTCGACATTTCAAACAAAGACGTCGGTATCGCAAGCACCTATCTCTTAGCGATAGTCGGATTTCTCATTTTGCAGCAGGTTTCAAAGCCGCCCAACGTTTACAAAATAATCATTTTTATCGGCTGTATATTAGGCTTTATCATATTTGCTTTGGTTCCGCAACTTCGCGATCTGTTTATGCTGACCGAATTTTCAGACAGAGGAATAATGCTCTGCGTCGTCTTTGCCTTCGCCGAAATAACGGTTATGAGATATATGACCTTCCTCTTCTTCAGATTGCTAAAGGTCGATAAATAGTTTTTGA
>JAGAAE010000135.1 GCA_017615405.1 Clostridia bacterium
AAAAATGAACCTGATTTGTTTACCAAGTCAGGTTCATTTCAACTTGATCCGTCCTTGGGGACGGGAGAAATCCAAGTAATGCTTGAGTGAAATCGCCTTCGGCGGTGAAATCCCGCTTCGCGGGGTGAAGGACGAATTTAATTACACCGTGAGGGCAAGCAAACGATTTCACCAAAGGCGAAGTCTTTTATGTCACCGCCAGCAACGGTCGAAACATTTCTCATTTCAAGACTTTCCTTTTCCGTTTCCCTTAACGTAATTCTTTTCAAATTCGGAAGAGGGGATAGGGCGGGAGAAATAGTAGCCCTGAACCATATCGCATCCGAGGTTTTTAAGGATTTTAAGTTGTGATTCATTTTCAACGCCTTCCGCGGTAACCGGGATATTAAGCGTTTTTGCAATATCAAGAATTACCCTGACCATCTGGTCGTCCTTATCGTCAATGCCGATCCTTTTTACAAAGGCTTTGTCGATTTTAAGTGCGTCTATCGGCATGGATGAAAGCAGATAAAGTGAAGAATATCCTGTGCCGAAATCGTCCATCTCGATCGCAAATCCCATATTTTTAAGGCGTTCAATGATGTTTATCATTTCGTCTGCGTTTTTGGCGTATGCCGATTCGGTTACCTCAAGCCGCAGTGACGAGATCGAAAAACAGTTCTCTTTGATAAGCTTTTCGAGATTTTTCTCTAAGTGAGGATCGAAAACGTCGATCCGCGAAAGATTTACGGAAACGACCATATCTTTCCCGAATTCTTTTTTCCAGCGCGTGATATCGGCGGCAACGTTTTTCCAGACGTATTGATCAAGCTCGGTTATTTGTCCGGTTTGTTCGAAGAGCGGAATAAAATCGTCGGGAGGTATCAGACCGTGATCGGGATGGTTCCATCGTACCAAAGCTTCGGCTCCGCAAAGTTCGGGGATATCCGATCTGATGTCGAATTTCGGCTGATAGTATACCTCGATCTCGTCCCCGGCAATCGCGCGGTCGAGATCATTTTTCAGTTGTTGCTCATAAATGTTGCGATCGCGGATATGACTGTCGAAAACGACGACGTGCTCGTTGTATCTCCCGCGTGACATATTGCAGGCAAGGTTGGCTTGTTCAAGCTGCTGCCTCGGAGTGATATCCGTTTCCCAGGGCATAACGCCCATACGAAGCTTGATGCCGGAATCAGATGAAAACTCGAAAAGCCGGTTTTGCAGTCTGTTAAACAGTTCGTTATAATTATCGGAATGAGGACAGTAGATCGCGAAACGGTCGCCGTCGGAGTGGCTGGCTATACCGCCTTTTTCGGCAATAAACGCTGAGATGGCATCTCCAAGCACGCGGATGACGTTATCTCCGAACTCCCATCCGTGGACCGTGTTTATCGAGTGAAACTGTTCGATATTGAGAACGATAGCGTCCATCGGTTTTTTAGGATCATTACGGAACATTTCCGCCGCATATTCGAAGAAAAAGTTTTTGCTGTAAAGTCCCGTAAGCGGATCGTTTTCGGTTGCCTGAATGAGCTGTTCGCTGGTGTCGGCCTTTTTTCTCGCCTTGACGTTGTAAAACAGCAGGGCAATAAGCAGAACAACAATAATGCCGAACACGATAATAACCGCGGATAAATTCTGCATTATCATATCGCCGAAGGTCATCTTCGCGTCTTCGGTGTAGTAATAGGAAAGTGCGGAGTTTATCGTCGAATCGGGGACAACTTCCGTCATTTTGTTAAGTATGGAATAGAGAAGCAAATTGTCGCGTCTGACCGCAAAGGAATAATCTATTTCCACACCGGTCGAGATAGAGGTCAAGCCGTATTTATCGCAGAGTTTCGATATGTTGTTATAACGGTAGTTGCTGATAAGAATACAGTCGGCTTTACCTTCTGATATTGCTTTCAGGCATTCGGGAGTGTCTTCAAAAATGACCGAGCGCCAATTGGGGAAATTATCAATGAGAAACATCTCATAATTAGGATTGCCTGCATTAACGGCAACGGTGATATGCTCTTTCTTAAAGAAAGAATTTTTGACCGAATTGAGAACGACAGCCGAAATATCGGTGCGCATAATGATATTTGTCATCAGAAAGCCCTGAACCTCGCCGTCGTAGTCGGTAAGATTGGCGGGGAACATACAGTCGACCTCGCCTTTTGTAAGAGCCTCCATAGCGTCAGCAGCCGTCGGATAGGCGATCGGTTCAAATTCGATATCAGCATTTTTAAACGAATCGGAGGCGACTTTAAGATAGTCTTTAAGTGCTCCGGTAAGCTCGCCGGTATCGGGGTCTTTTGCGCAAAAAGCAAGATAATTGTCCTGATAACCGACCTTTATCGTCTTGTGATCGTCGAGCCATGCCTTTTCCTCGTCGGACAAATACAGATTAACGCCGGCAACCTTGATATATTTCGAGTTGAGTTTTTGGTTATAATTCGGATCTTCGTTTTGTATTCGCTTCATAGCGGAGTTTAACTCTTCGGCGATTTCGGGGCGCGAATTGCTTATGGCAAAATAGAAATCCGATTTTCCGATCTTGCAGATAGGAAGCGCTTCGTTTGAATTGTAATAACCGTCAAGAGAAACGTGTGCATCTATTTCGCCGCGATAAAGTTTATTAAGGCTTTCTCCTTCGGTAATACTCAGCTCTACAACCTCGGCGGTGACATTGTTTACCTTTGCCCATTCTTTAAACAGATCTACCTGGACGCTTCCCTTGTTTATGCCGATCTTTTTCCCGTTCAGGGTGGAAAAATGCTCCGGAGAAATCGTATCGTTATCGGGAGAAACGAAAATGTAGTATTCCTCCGCACCCATCGGCAAAGAGGAGAACAGCATTTGTGATGAGCGTTCCTCGGTATATGATACGTCGCTTAAAAGGTCGATCTTTCCTTCAATGAGCATCTGCAAAAGATCCGACCAGCTGCCCGTAACGTATTCATATTTCCACCCCGTATAGGCGGCTATTTTTTGCTGGTATTCGTACGCATAGCCCGAGCGTCTGCCGAAATCGTCGGTCGTATTGAACGGCGACTCATACCAGCCGACGCGAATGACCTTTTCAGGGGCGCTGCTTTCAGCGGCAAAAACCGGCACGGCGAACGATACCCAGAGAATTATGTGCGACAAGACCGCCGACAGTATTCTGTTTGTTCTTTTTGATACTTTATGATCTGACGTCAATATTCTTTTCCTCGGCTGCACGCAATGCCTTTTTGCGCTTGCGTTTGTTTTCATACATATTTTTGTCGGCACGGCGAACAACGTCGTATACGCTATGGTCGTCGCTCTTATCATAGATCGCAATACCCATGGAAATTTGAACCTGTTCCCATTTGGAATCGGTCGAACTGTTTATTCTTTCGACCGCCTGATCGAATTGATCTACAAGAGAATCGATATTGATAAACGATTCGTCTTGCAGAATAACGGCAAATTCATCTCCGCCCACCCTGAACACGGGGCTGTGATGGAAGGTGTTGCAAATGGTGGAACTTGCGGTTCTGAGGTAAGTATTGCCCTTATCGTGACCGTATTTGTCATTTATGGACTTAAGCTCGTCGCAATCAAACACGCCAATGGCAAATTCAACGTTTTTCTTTCCGGCGTCAATATCCTTCTGGATCAAGTCGACGGCGGCTGTAAAGGCGCCCTGATTCTTGACGTGGGTCAGCGAATCAACGTAAACCTGACGGTTGAGGTTTGATATATTATCCTTCATATGGGTCGCTAAGCGTTTGAACGTTTGCGTCAGATGCCCGACCTCGTCGTTGCTTTCATAGTCGAGTTTAAGACTGTAATCGCCGGTATCGACCAGATTGGCGGCTTCTGTGAGCTGGGTTATGGGCGTTGTGATACGCTTTGTATAGAACAATGTAAC
>JAGAAE010000136.1 GCA_017615405.1 Clostridia bacterium
ATATGTTGTTCATTTTGCGGTAAGACCCAGGATCAGGTAACGCGGCTTATTGAAGGTCCGGACGTTTACATTTGTGATGGTTGCATATCTTTTTGCAATTCGCTTCTATATGAGGACGAAATTTCAACAAAAGATAAAGTCAGTGATACTTTCGTACTTTTAAAGCCTGCCGAAATCAAAGCAAAACTGGATGAATACGTTATCGGACAGGAAAAAGCGAAGAAAACCCTTTCGGTCGCGGTATACAATCATTACAAGCGAATTAAGAATAAAACTAACGTTGAACTGAATAAAAGTAACGTTCTTATGCTCGGACCGACCGGTGTAGGTAAAACGTTGCTTGCCCAGACCCTTGCAAAGATCATAGACGTTCCGATCGCTATCACCGACGCAACTACACTTACAGAGGCGGGTTACGTCGGCGAAGACGTCGAAAACATTCTTCTTCGCCTTATTCAGGCGGCGGATTATGACGTTAAGCGTGCTGAACGTGGTATTATCTATATAGATGAGATCGACAAAATTGCGCGAAAGAGTGAAAACGTTTCAATAACCCGTGATGTCAGCGGAGAGGGTGTTCAACAAGCTCTTTTAAAGATTATTGAAGGAACTGTTTCAAATGTTCCTCCTCAGGGAGGACGAAAACATCCTCAACAGGACTTTATTCAGATAGATACGACAAATATTCTGTTCATTTGCGCCGGCGCATTTGACGGACTTGAGAAGATTATCGAGAAACGAATGGTCGGAAAAAGTATGGGTTTCGGAGCCGACGTCAAGTCTTCAAAATCTTACGACGCCCAGTCACTGTGTGAATCTGCGACCCATCAGGATCTTGTTAAGTTTGGTTTGATACCGGAATTGGTCGGACGTCTTCCGGTCATTACGGCGCTTAAACCTATGGACAAAGAAACGCTTATAAGAATTATGTCAGAACCGAAGAATTCAGTCATAAAGCAGTACACTGCTTTATTCAATATGGATAAAATTGATCTTGTTTTCAAAAAGGATGCTCTCGAAAAGATCGCAGACCTGACAATCGAGCGAAAAACAGGAGCAAGAGGACTAAGATCTATCATTGAATCGACGCTCGAAGATATTATGTTTGATTCACCGTCCGACACTTCTATTAAAAAGATAATCATAACCGCCGATACCGTAACTTCCGGTAAGGCAATAATTGAAAAATGATCTCAGGCACTCTATTTGAGTGCCTGAGAGTGTCGAAAAAGTCGACACTCTCTTGGCGGAAATGCCGTTCGCCGAAAATCAAGAGATTTTCGGACTGCACTCTACTCCCGCCAATACCACCCACGCACTCTTGAAAACCGCTTTAAAAAAGGCGGTTTTCGCTTACAAGGTGTTTTTCCGCCGCACATGTCGCCGGAAAAACAAATCGACGCCGATAACGGCGTCGGAGTTCACAAGATGGTTTATCGACAGACTAAAACCTGCCGTGAGTTTTCACGACAGGTTTTTTAATATGTGATTTATAATTATCAGTTTACGAAGAGGTGTTTACGCTTGTTGAAGTAAACAAGGTTCAAAATGGCAACTACCACCGATACGATTAGTGAAGTGATCATAGATGTAGTAAACTGGCTCATTTCACTTTGAATATACTGTGAGACTTCACCTAATGCAGCGTTAAATCCAATGACATAGAAAAGATTGGCTACCGCCGCAACAGCATAAACCGCCAAAACAAGCGCAGGACCGTTTCTCTTAAATCCGGCTAAAGCAAATCTTGCATAAATAGCCAAACCTGCACAACAGAGTGCAAAGAGCCCGTATATTATATCAACGGTTTTAAGATTAGGAAAGTATCGATAAATTTCTTCAGCATTAGCACCACTACCACCGTAGATGGAATACACACTACCGGTTATATACATGATACCACTGATAACGTTAAGAGCCGCACTTGCAAAAAGCATAAAATAGATAAGGAACTTATACCAGTTCATCGGAAGCGCGGGTGCCATAGGATTCGGCTGCGGATTGGGGTTGGGATTGGCATAGGGATTGGCGTTGGGATTATATCCTCCCATCGGAGGCTGTTGCTGAGGATTGGAATAAGGATTATACCCCCCCACCGGAGGTTGCTGCTGCGGTGCGGAAAATACCGTGCCGCAGGTGGGACAAAACGTCATATTGTCCCCGAGCTGTGCGTTACATTTCGGACAGATTTTCATAATATTTCCCCTTTTAAATATTTTTATATTTCCGAGCGACCGACGACCGCCCTAAAATAACAATATACTACCGCAATGATAACATACGTCAAAAGATTTGTCAAGCAAACAAATTATCGGGGGGCAGGAAACCTGCCCCCGACAGTTTTTAAAACTATGATTCTTCCCCCGCATTCAGTTTTCCTGCGCTCCGTTTTCAGGAAGCTCGGGCATCTGCGAATTGTCGCCGCTTTGACCGTCCTGTCCGCCCGGCATCCCGGGGAAGGAAGATCCGTTTCGGTCACCAGTGGAGTTTTGTCCGAAATTGCCGTTTCGTCCGTTCGGGAGCTGCGGCATCTGGCTGTTGCCGTTGTCATTATTTTCCTCGCTCTGCATCTCGGGAGGCTGACCGAAACCGTTGCCGTCCGCGCCGGGCATTTTGCTCACCTGAGAGGAGCTTGATCTCTCGACCTTTGCATTTGAGTTTTTGACGGCGGCATATACGCACAGGCTGCCCGTTGCAATAATTGCCCCTACCAAAATACCTACTGCAAAAACTATCAACGTCTTTTTCATTTTCTTCTACTCCTTTCAAAAGTACGGATTTGTTTCAAGGCGGGTTTCTTTCCTACCTTTCGATTATGATTATACCGGTACTTTTTTAAGCGAAAATAAACGAACGGTTAAGGTTATGTGAAATATCCATAAATGTTTTTTGAACTTTTTTTGGATAAATTATGAATATGGCCCGCCCGGATGCAGTTGCGTATTGAAATGCGCGATATATTGTGTTATATTATTAACGGTAAAGAGGAGGGTTTTTATGAAATCACTTAGTGTAAAAATCATCATCGCAGTTTTATCCGTTCTCGTCGTTGCAGGCGCGACCGTCGGAATACTTATCGCGACCGGAACTATCGGACGCGGCTGTGCTCCGTCGGGTTACAGCGACGATGAAAAAGAAACGTCATCATCGTCCGCGAAAGAGACGACCGCAAAAAAGAAAAAATCAAAAAGTTCAGCCAAAACAATAAGTTCGGACGCCTTAAACCCGCTCGAAGGAGCAAAAAAATCCAAGACCGATGAATCGGATAAAAAAAGCGGCAAGAAAAAATCCGAAAAGAGCAAGAGCGACGATTCGCAAAAGACAAACGACCCCTATAAGGCTCTTGATAAAGTCATGGGGCAATGGGGCGGCTATAAAGGAAGCTCCGGTCTGATCGCAACCTTCGGAAAGGATAACGACGTGTATACCTTTACCGCCGGTGTCATGTGGACGGATTACATCGTATACGGTTACGTAAAGGATATCGAGCAGACGGGAACGAAAAAATACGACGTCACGGTTTTTTATCCCGCAGTTGACAACGAACTCGAATCTTCACCCGAGCACACCGAAATCATGAGTCTCGACATAACGGATCTTTCGGCGAACAAGATAACCATCGACGATACGACCTACGACAAAATAACAACCTCGCTTGAAGATTATTTCAGTTAATATGCTAAACAAAAATCCCCTGCCGCATCGAACGATGCGGCAGGGG
>JAGAAE010000137.1 GCA_017615405.1 Clostridia bacterium
AAAGTGAAATCGCGCCGTTGGCGCGGTGAAATCCTCGGGCTTGCGTCCTCGGATGAAATCGTTCGCTTGCGTTCACGGTGAAATTTAATCCACCCACCCGGCGTCGAGCCGGATTTCACTGCCCGCAGGGCAATTTCACCGCCGAAGGCGATTTCACCCACCCGATAGGGTGGATTTAGTTGAAAGAAACCTGATTTGGTGAACAAATCAGGTTTCTTTCATGGTGACCCATCGGGGATTTGAACCCCGGACACCTTGATTAAAAGTCAAGTGCTCTGCCAACTGAGCTAATGGATCAAATATGCAACAGTGATATTATATCAATATGTTTACCCAATGTCAAGTGAAAAATTTACATAAAACATAATTCCCGCCCGAGTAATTCGGAGCGGGAATTAACTGTTGATATGATCATTTGTCTTCGTAAAACTTTATTCCGTTTTTAGTTGTAGATTTAATTTCGTAAAGCGCTTTATCGGCGTTTTTATAAAGCGTCTTGAAGGGGCGATTCGCCGCTCCGAAAGCCGCGCCGATACTTAGCGTGAACGGTGGCAACTTATCAGTCGTTTCCGAAACCTTGCGCATTATGAAATCAAGCTTGTTATCAAGTTGCTCTCTGCTTTCTTCTGTTACGCCGTTAAGGACGAGCGCGAACTCGTCGCCGCCTATGCGGCAAATCGTATCGTCAGATCTGAAAGACATATGAAGCAGGTTTGCAACCTTTTTGAGGACCTTATCGCCGATGAGGTGACCGAACGTATCGTTGATTTCCTTAAATGCGTCGATATCGACTATCAAAAAGGCAAGGTTTTCGGTCGTATCAAGATTTTGATATAGATCATCAAAAACGCTTCTGTTATGTATGCCGGTGAGCGAATCATGCGACGCCTCGTACGTAAGCTGTTCCTGGTGCATTTTGATTTTTTTGAGAACACCGTTGTATACCCGCGCAAAAGTACGCATTTCCGTAGCGCCGGTTTCCGGCAGTGACATCTGATTTACAATGAGCTTTGAGCTTTTCCTCAGCGGGCGTATCATGAAGATGAATGTAAAAGAAACGTTTATCGTAAGTATACCCAAAAGCAGTATGATAAGAATTATCTGTACGTCCTGATAACGCGTGAAAAGCTTGGAGTTTTTTTGCTCGCGAGACTGTGTTCCGATCAGAATATTATCGGTGTAAGTGTTGATGTTATTGTATATTTTCTCTTTAAATTCGGTGTATTGTTTATCGCTTAGCATTTCCCGCGCCTTTTCGCGTTTTGCCTGTGCTGTGAGCGCGCTGTCTTCAGCGTTAAGCGCGGTGTTCCTGACATCTTCGGGATATTCCGCCTCATTTACGCCGTCCGCCTCCAATCTGAGGCGCATCGAATAATACTCAATGTACATAAGTTGATTTGAGTAATCTACGGCGACCTCAAGGTGCGCGTCTTTACCGTTGGTCGTATCGTAACGCTTGATTGTTTCAAGAGCTTTATCCCTGCTTTTTTCGTTTTTTGCTTCGTTAAAATAATTCAGCATGTGGGCGATATCGCCGCCCTTTGCAAATTCGCGTGCCTCGGTAGTAAGATAATCCGAAGCGTTGTGAACGTCCTCCGCCGCTTCTCGGCAGGCAATGTATTCGTTGGTTGCATCCAAAAACTCATCGTAAGTCTCGTGAGCTTTGAATATAATGATTGATAGGGAAATTACTATCGCAACCGTCATAATTATTATGAAAAAATTAAAAATTTCGAGCCTGAAACCGGAATTCCGGTCTTTTTCAGATTTGTTCACATCAGCTATGTCTGACATATGATCCCACCTTAAAATGAAAACTGTATATATAATAATTAATTTTCATATAAAAGTCAAGTAAAAAAGCGCGGCAGAAACACTCGGCAAAAAAATTGGAAAAAATTTTAAAAAAAGTATTGACAAATGTAAAAAAGTGTGATATATTACCATTGTAAATTTTGATATGTTTGGCAAACCCGTCGAAAGACGGCGGCGCAAAACTATAGGGCCCGTAAGGGCAGCCAGTTGCAACGAATCGTGTGATTACGTTGCTTTTTTTATTGTCAGGGGAGGCGAGGGCAATGTCGGATATCGAAAACAACGTTCCCTCCGCTGAAGAGACAAAAGCAGAAATTACCGAAGATGCGGTTAGCACCGAAGAAACGGTTGATGAATCTGCAGGGCAGGATGAAAGTGCTGCGGCACCTGAGGAAAACGACGTCCGCTTCGTTAAGATGACAATCGATTCGGGAGTTGCTCCGATAGAGATACGTTATTCGCAGATAAATTCCTGCTATCGCAAGCTTCCGATTGCTTATCGTTCTTTTACATATATCAACAGCGTGGTCGAGGGGATCATTTCTCCGGAAAAATACGCTTACGCCGCGGATGAGACCGAAACCGGCGTCCGTTTGGCAAAATACAACATCAAAGCGGCGATGAGGGCTATAGAGAAATTTATAATCGCCGGCAGGAATATCGAGTTCGTATCTGTTCGTATTCCGGCGCGCCTGGTACTTGAAACTGATTTTTACGGTGCGATAAAATCAATTATCGATGAATACGGCTTCCAGTTTCCCGATAAGCTTTGCCTTGAATTTCCGCGAACTCTTCTTTTTGAAGACGAGGAAAAAGCCAGAATGGCGATACTCAGTATGAAGCTTCTTAAGGTCAAAACGATGATGACCGGTTGCGGTGCAAAAGATTCTCCGGTAACGCCGCTTATAAATCTTCCTGTTGATTACCTGTTGCTTTCGGATTTCATCACCACTCTTGCGGATAGCCGCGATAAAGGAACCACCGTATCGGCATTTATAGCTTTCCTTCGCGGGTTGCCGTGCAACATAATCGGTGACGGTGTATATAATGATGAACAGATAACCGCGCTTTCGCGTGCAGACTGTTTCGGTTACATACCGTCCTCCGGGTACAAGGGCAGCGTGGAACACGGAAGACTCAGAATGCCGCTTGATGAAGCAATAGCTCAACGCGAAGAGGAGGAATTCTGATGGCCAAGGAAAACCGAGTTGGCGTCAGTATCCGCCGAACCGCTGATGAAGTCAAGAACTACCGCAAATGGATGCGACTCATACCGATAGCGATCGGAATTGCGATTTTACTTCTGATAACCGGTTACGTTATTTCGGTGCTCTATATGAGATACGGCGCATTCACGGTCAGCGTTAACAAGTTTGATCATAACAATTATGCGCTTACCCTTTCGGACAGTATCGATTTCGATTCCAAAACCTCCCGGCTTAACGCCGAGATATCCGAAACGGTTACGAATATAGACGGTGAAAGGGATCTTCCCGACGGTCTCGATAATATAGACGGTGAGCATAACGGCGAAAACTACGTTGCATATACCTTCTACTGCAGTAACAGAGGTAAAAAGACCTTGACCTACGAGTATGAAATGTATATCGCGAATATGACCTACGAGATAGAAAAAGCCGTACGTGTTCGACTTTACGTTGAAGACCCGAAAGATAAATCGAGCAAAACCGTTGTTACTTACGCTTATCCGCGTACCGACGGCGTAGACGGTCCCGAACCCGGCACTGTTGCTTTTAAGTCGGGCAAGATCATTACAAACGATCAGGTTGCGAATTTCAAGCCCGGCGATACAACAAAATTCACCGTGGTTATTTGGCTTGAAGGTCCCGATCCCGACTGTGTGGATAAGATCCTCGGCGGCAAGTTCAAAATTGATATGGAGATCAACGTTTTGAGCGCCGGCGATAATGAGGATAAGGCATAAGCCTACAATTCAGTATTGATTTTTGCCGATGGCGGTCGGCAAATTCAAGATAAAAAACTTTTTCAAAGGAGAAAAACGAAAATGAAAATGAAGAAACTTATACCCGCTCTTTGCATGCTTCTCGTTTCTGCCATCCTTCTTGGTACATCGACCTATGCATGGTTCTCAATGAGCACCGAAGTATCCGCAACCGGTATGGAAGTTACCGCGGTTTCTGACGCGATCTTCCTCGAAATCAGCAATGCTTCTACTGGCACTTATGAC
>JAGAAE010000138.1 GCA_017615405.1 Clostridia bacterium
CATTTTGCCGTTATAGAGCAGGTCGACAGCCTTAAACGGAAGCAGTTTGTTAAGGGCGTTGAACAGATAGCGCGCGAGGGTGCGATACAGATCTTCCGCGAGCCTGACAGCGGTATGGAACGTGTGATCGTCGGCGTTGTCGGCGTTTTGCAGTTCGAGGTTTTGGAATACAGGCTGAAAAACGAATATAACGTTGACGTTATAAGGAATAATCTTCCGTTCCAGTACATCCGGTGGATAATGAACGAGGGAATAGACGTAAAAGGTCTTAACCTGACTTCCGACACCAAATGGGTACAGGATTTCAAAGGCAATAACCTTCTTATCTTTACCGGAGAATGGAATATAAACTGGGCGCTCGAAAAAAACGAAGGGCTGATACTCGAAGATTTCAGTAATAATTGATAAAGGAAACGTATTATGTGTGAAGAATCAAAGAAAAGAGTTTTAAGTTGTATTCAGCCGAGCGGAATGCTTACCCTCGGGAATTATCTGGGCGCGCTTAAAAACTGGCTTAATATGCAGGATGAATTTGAAACTACCTTTGCCGTCGCCGATCTGCATGCGATAACCGTGAGGCAGGAACCGGCAAAACTCAGGTCGCAGATCTATTCGACCTATGCGCTTATGCTGGCGCTCGGGCTCGATCCGGAAAGATCGACGATGTTTATCCAGTCCCACGTCCCCGAACACGCCCAGCTTGCGTGGATCCTCTCCTGCAACACACAGTTCGGCGAAATGGCAAGAATGACGCAGTTTAAAGACAAATCCGCCAAACACGCCGACAATATCAACGTCGGGCTTTTCTCGTATCCCGTTCTTATGGCGGCGGATATCCTTTTATATAAACCGGACTACGTTCCGGTCGGTGCCGATCAGAAACAGCATCTTGAGATAGCGAGAGATATTGCGATAAGGTTTAATCGCCTTTACGGGGACGTATTTACGATCCCCGACGCCTACATACCCAAGACAGGAGCGCGCGTTATGTCGCTTCAGGACCCCGAAAAGAAGATGTCAAAATCAGACGAAAACCTTAATTCGTGGGTCGCGATACTTGATGATAAAGACACCATTATCCGTAAATTCAAAAGAGCCGTCACCGACAGTGAGGGCGGTATCTACGTGAGCGAGGATAAAAAGGGAATATCAAACCTCATAACGATATATTCCGCGATCACCGGGAAAACGTCCGCCGAGGTCGAAAATGAGTTTTCGGGCAAAGGCTACGGCGATTTCAAACTTGCCGTCGGCGAGGTCGTTGCCGACGAACTCGGACCCATAAAGCAAAGATATGATCAGATCATTACCGATAAAGCCGAACTTGAGCGTCTTTTCAGAGAGGGCGCCGAACGTGCCGAAAGGGTAGCGAGAAAGACCTATTTCAAGGCAATGAAAAAAGTTGGATTTGTTCTATGATGAATAAAGATTTAAACGACTCTTCCGTCTATGATAATCTTAAAAGGATCATAAAAAGCAGGAGGATACCCCACGCCTTCCTGATTGAAGGTTCAACTAAGGAAAAGCGTATGGAAACGGCTATGTATATTGCCGGAAGTGTCGTGTGTACGTCGGATGATAAGCCGTGTGGAGTTTGTACACAGTGCAAAACCGCCGAAAACGGCTCAAATCCCGATATTTCGTTCATCGTACCGGCTAAGGATAAGAAAATGATTTCGGTCGATCAGATACGTGATCTTCGCAGTGAAGCAATCGTTATGCCGCATAGTGCCGAAAGAAGGGTATTCATAATTGAGGATGCTTTACAACTCAATGAGCAGGGGCAAAACGCCCTTTTGAAGATCCTTGAAGAGCCGCCCAAAACCGTCGTTTTTATCCTGCTTGTGCCTTCGAAAACGAGTTTGCTTGATACCGTTGTTTCAAGATGCAGTATCTTTCTCCTTTCGGATACGGATCACACCGAAGACGAAACTTCCGCCGATTCAAAGGAGTTTCTCTCCCTTCTTTTTGAGAACAGGGAATATGATATGCTCTGCTTTACAAGAAAATACGAAAACGACAGGACCAAAGCAAGAGATTTTCTGGATGCGATAAAAGACGAATGTTTAAGACAACTTAAAACGGGCGATATATCGAATTATCGCGCCAAGATATTGAGTAATATCTATGACAGTACCGATCTTTATTGCGAATCCATAATAACAAACGTCAATTTGACCCTGCTTTTTACCGCTATGGTATGTAAATTCAAGAGTTTTGTCAAATAAAGGAGTTAGCGTGAAAAATCACGCTAAACACAATATAGGGACGGCGTTCCGCTCGCCTTTTACCATAAAAAAGGCAACCGCGAAACATGCTGGTATAATCTCCATTTGCCGCTCATGGAGATTTCGTGACCAATTTGTGCTGACGTTTTAGCGGCAGAATGGAGATTAATATGACAAAAGTAATATCAGTTAAATTCAGAGACAATGGCAAAGGTTACTATTTCAAGCCTATCGACGGCTTGAAGATCGGTGATACGGTCATCGTTGATACCGCTTCCGGAAACGTTATGGGAACGGTCTGCGAGGACGTTAAAGAGGTCTCAGACGATCAGATAGTATCGGCACTGAAAAAGGTCATAAGGAAGGCAACGAACGAAGATATCAAAATGGCGGAGGAAAACAAGAAAAAAGAGCCGAAAGCCTTTGAGGTTTGTGCCCAGAAGATAGTCGACAGAGGGCTTTTGATGAAGCTCGTCGACGTTGAATATTCCATTGACGGCGGTCGCATCACTTTCTTTTTCACCGCCGACGGAAGAATAGATTTCCGTGAGCTTGTCAAGGACCTTGCGGCGCATTTCCATACGAGAATAGAACTCAGGCAGATTGGTGTTCGCGATGAGGCGAGAATGCTCGGAGGTCTCGGTATTTGCGGTTATCCTTATTGCTGTAAACAGTTTCTCGACGATTTTCAGCCTGTTTCAATTAAAATGGCAAAGGAGCAGGGACTTTCGCTTAATCCGACAAAGATTTCGGGAAGCTGCGGTCGTTTGATGTGCTGTCTTAAATACGAACAGGAATCATACGATCATCTGATGAAGATAACCCCGGGACTCGGTTCGACCGTCAAAACACCCGAGGGGATAGGTATAGTTACCGACGTAAATCTCATAACGGGGAACCTTATGGTCAAATCCAAGGATGACGACGGGATCATCTATAAGATCAACAGAAAAGACGTTAAGATCCTTGCATCAAAGAAGAAAAACGAAGGCAATGACAAGCCGGAAGAGCCTCAAAAATAAATTTTTCTTGCTTTTTTCCGCTTTTGTTGTTAAAATGGTTTTAGTGTATAAAAGGGGATACCTTCTATTTATACTAAATAATTCGTGGAGGTGTTTATATGGCTTTCAAGATTTCAGACGAATGCATCAGCTGCGGCGCTTGTGCTGCCGGTTGTCCTTGTGATGCTATTTCCGAGGGCGCAACAAAATTCGAAATTGATCCCGATAAGTGCGTATCATGCGGTGCGTGCGCATCTGGTTGTCCCGTAGAGGCGATTTCGGAAGACTGATCAGCTTAAAAAAGTTTACGGCAGGTAGATTTAACTACCTGCCGTGCTTTTTTTATTTCTTTCTTAGTCTTTCGGTCGAATAGAACAGCAAGACCGATGATATCAGATAACCGAAGAACAGAAGCGCCTCAAATAACAAACCGCTGCTGCCCGACAGCCGCAAATAATGCGTTTGCGGTAAAAGTTGAGAAATGATCGGTACTTTAAGATCAAAGAATACCGGACAGAACGCAAAAACAAAAATACTTATGAATACAAGAAAAGCGCCCGTTCTTTCGGGCTTTTTAAGCAGGACCGAGAAAAATGCCGAAAAAGCCGATATTGTCGTGATAAACAAGAGTATTGCCGCGATCTCGGTAGAGACCGATGTGAAAAGCGGCGTGAAGCAAAGGGAGATAAAAGAGACTACGCCGCAGTCAAAAGCCCCGAAGAACACCGAAGCGTAAAGCAGTAACAACCGTCTTTTCCTCGGCATTATGGCAAACGCGCCCGAAATCGAATCCTTCATAAAATACATAGCCGAGGCAAGCGAAGAGATCATAATGAATATCGACAAAATACCCCGTATCGGTGAAACAAGATAATTGGTTTTCTCGGTTTTTTTACCTTCGGTATCGACAAATCTTATGATATCGGTGTCGGTGTCGATCTTGTTATAAATTTTCAATAGTTCTTTATCTGTTACGGTTTTTTGGAGCCCGAGGTCGTTTTTTAAATAATCGAGGTAAATCTCTTTTGCAACCTCGGGGAAAACCGCGCCGAAAAGCAGTTCGCCGGAAAGTTTCGTCGGAACGTTTTCTTCCTGAAGATAGATCTCTACGAGTTTTTCATCCGAAGAGTCGTCTTTGACAAAGTCCGAAATGACCTTTTTAAGGTTTTCGGGGAAGATCCAGGCGCAATCGGACTCTCCGTGCGCAACGGCGTCCTTTGCCGAAGAAGCGCTGTTTGAAAATTCGACGTTCAGAATATCTTTGTGTTCACATATCCTTTCGACGACCGAACGCGTTGCAGGGTCATTATCACCACCGGGATAAACCGATATTCTTAATATCCCGGCTTCCTTTTTTGAAATGGCTGTGATCGAACCTACCGCGATGGGAATAAGAAGGAGAATAACGATAAAACTCGGCTTTTTAAGAAGGCGTTTTTGCATAAGCAGCGCCATTCTGATAAAACGCATCATATATTACCACCCCTTCTTAGCCTTATTTGTCGGTAGATCACGGCGACGGCGAGAAATGCCGATGCGTAAATAAGAACCGTAA
>JAGAAE010000139.1 GCA_017615405.1 Clostridia bacterium
CGGAGCACGTATAATATTCGATCTCGTCGTCGGTTTCATTATGCTTGGTGTAGGTGTGTGAGCCACCACTGAAGGTATCATCAGCTACGGTTACCTGCTGAACGGTATCTTCGTCAGCAGTTACAGCGCTCCATATACCGGGGGTAGCCTGGAGAGGATGGTTTTTGATTTTTTTGTCGTTAGGCGATCCGCCTGCAGTAACGCAACCTGCGGTCAAGGAATAAACCTTGCCTTCATCAAGCAAAGTTGTTGCCGGAGCAAGCTCATCACCTACATGACCGCCCGAGCCGCCTGAAAGTGTTGAGATTTTAACACTAATGTCGGTAATGATGAAGTCGAGCGCCAAATTGCTATCGGTATGCATACTACCATTGTCATTAATAACGCCGTTTCCGATATAGATACCGCCCCAGATAGGTTGATCGCGACCGGGGATATCCGATCTGCGCGTCTGAGTGTTGCCGCTCCAAGTATCGCCGTAGAAGCAGTTGCCTGCGCCCGGAATATCTTTGAACTTAACATAACAATCAAAAACATTGTTAGAAACGCTCGAAGCATCGTTGCCGTTCCAGTTGTTACTTGATATACCGCTGGCTTGATAAATTGAGACAATACCGGCATTACCGGCAGTGGCAGAAACTGAACGAGCCATTTGGACATACGGCTTTGTACCATTGATCATCTTTACTTTTGCTGTAATGTGAGCAATGGTACCATCACTGTAAGTACCGGTTCTGACAAGCGGCAAAAAGATACCCGAAGGCACATTTGCGCCGTATCTTTCCGACGGTCCGATATGTATCGCCGTAGTGGTCGCGGTAGCAGAACCGTCTGCCGATGCCACCGTTGTCGTAAACGGAATTACGACAACACACGAAAATGCCAGACAAATCGTCAGCATTAACGCAATCAGTTTTTTTGATTTCATTGACAATTCCTCCATATTTTTCAATGTATAATAATTATAGCATAGATGAAAACAATAGTCTTTATTTATCAGTCGCACTTTTTTATATTTTGGGTCACGCGATTTAAAAATGCGTCAAAATCCGATCACGACTTGACCTTTTCCGTTTTTGTGACTATAATATAAAAAAGGCGCAAAGAATAGCAGCTTTTTTGCGATTTTTTAATTTTCGGGAGACGGATCATGAGAGTAACTGGAATAAGCTTTTATTATTATTTCGACGTTGATTGCGACTTTATTTTTGAAGGGCATACCCATAACACCTACGAGGCGAATATCGTTTTGAACGGAAAATTGGAAGTAACCGTCGGCGATAATGTGTTAAAGCTTTCGAAGGGCGATATGATTTTCTGGTCGCCTGATATCCATCACAATAATCGTGCTCTTGAAAAGGTTGAATTCATTTCGATCCATTTCGGGCTTGAAACAGGCTTTTTCAAGGATAAACAGATCGTTTTCCATCATTTCGGGCACGATGGCAGAAAGATCATCCGCCTTTTTATGAATGAGGCGCAGAAGAATATGCACCCGAGGTACGGCTTTGTGAATATCACCCCGGTTGAAGACGAAAACGGCGAGCTGAAAAACGACGCCGCAGCTATTCCTTTGCTTGAATCACTTATAGTTATGAGCGTTCAGGATATTCAGGCGCCCGAGGTGTCGGATGTTTTTTCAGCAAAGGTTTTCCGAAATGCGCTCGACGTTATGTCTTCAAATATTAATTCGGAAATATCGGTCCCCGAAATCGCGAGGAGATGCGGCGTTTGTATGACGACCCTGAAAAAAGCATTCAGGATCCACGCCGGAAAGGGCGCTAAAAAGTATTATAACGATTTGCGTATCGAAGCCGCTAAAAAAATGCTTGAAAGCGGGAAAAACATCACCGAAACGGCGTTTGATTTAGGGTTCTCGTCGTCGTCATATTTTTCCCAGTTTTTCAAAAACAACACCGGGATAAACCCGAAAGACTACGTCGAGCGGTAGCAAAGCGCCGCGGCGTGAGCGAGCCTCGCCGTCCGCTTGATTCGCCGGATCATTAAATTCGATATAAAAATTGCTTGACATATCCCTATCTTTGTGTTAGAATGTTTAAGCCGCATATTGTGGGCTTTTTAAGTTACGCTCTGTTTTTAGGGCGTGCGCCCTCCGTAGCGAGACTGTTAAATATCAGGTAGGTGTAATGAAATGTACGCAATTATCGAAACCGGCGGAAAGCAGTACCGTGTTGAAAACGGCGACGTTATCTATATCGAGAAGCTCGACGCCAAGGTTGACGAGGAGGTTACCTTCGATAAGGTCGTTGCCGTAAACAACAAGACCTTAAAGGTAGGTAAGCCTTACGTTAAGGACGCTTTCGTTAAGGGTACCGTTTTGAAGAACGGCAAGGGCAAGAAGATCAACGTCTTCACTTATAAGCCCAAGAAGAGCAGTTCCCGCAGAATGGGTCATAGACAGCCCTATACCAAGGTACAGATCACCGAGATCGGCTGATTATGACCAAGGTCGTGTTTTTTGCTGACGATTCCCGTATTTTCGGGTTTGAGGTCAGCGGCCACAGCACCGATACCTGCGACGACGAGCAGGGCAAAATTGTATGCAGTGCGGTTTCTTCCGCGGCGTATATGACTGCCAACACCATCTCCGATATAATCGGGGACGAGGTCGACGCTTTCGTCCAAGATGGGTATATGAAAATTACTGTGAAGAACCCTTCCGATGCTTCACAAAAGGTGCTTGACGGCTTTAAATTGCATATTTCGGAATTATCAAAACAGTATCAGACAAGAATCACTACATTAACGGAGGTGTAGAACGAAATGCTTAAGATCAATATCCAGTTATTTGCTCATAAAAAGGGAATGGGTTCTACCAAGAACGGCAGAGACAGTGAGTCAAAGCGCCTTGGTGTGAAACGTGCTGACGGTCAGTTTGTTCTTGCCGGTAATATTCTCGTTCGTCAAAGAGGAACACATATTCATCCGGGCAACAACGTAGGCCGTGGCTCTGACGATACCTTGTTTGCTCTTGCAGACGGAAAGGTCAAATTCGAGCGCGTAGGTAAAGACCGCAAGCAGGTCAGCGTTTATTAAAGAGCATTAACGAAATTGTTAAACTGTCCGGGCGGCTGAATATATGCTGTCCGGATTTTATTTTAGTGATTATGATTGGAGATTGCTTATGAAGACTTGTCACGTTTGTCAGTATCTTTGCGAGGACGATGCAGAGATCTGCCCGATCTGCGGAGCGGAACTTAACCGTGAAGAGCAAGAATATGACGAAGAACAGAAAATAATCATCGAAAACCCCGAAATCGTCGCAACGGTTGACGACGTCGTTATAGCAGAGGTGTTCTGTGACCGTTTGAAAGAGAATAATATTCTTTTTACGACCGATGAGCCCGACCTGTCGGCGAGTATGCATATGGGCTTCGGCGGGTTTTATACCGAGATCAATATTTATGTTGACAAAGCCGACCTCAACGCCGCGAAGGAGATCTACGATAATCTTCCCGATATGTCGGAATTTGAGACGGTAGATGATTTTGATGAGTTTGCGGAAAATGAAGAAGACGATGAGGAAAACTGATGTTTGTTGACGTAGCGAAAATCCATTTAAAGGCAGGCAACGGCGGAAACGGCGCCGTTTCTTTCCACCGCGAAAAATACGTAGCGGCGGGCGGACCTGACGGCGGTGACGGCGGCAGAGGCGGAGATATCATCTTTAAGGTCGACGATAACCTTTCGACCCTTGCCGATTTCAGATACAAAAGGAAATATTCTGCCGAAAACGGGCAAAACGGAGGCGCCTCCCGTTGCACAGGGAAAAGCGCTCCCGACCTTGTGATTTCCGTCCCACGCGGAACGGTCGTCAAGGAGGCCGAAACCGACAGAATAATCGCCGACGTTTCGGACGATGAAGAATATATCATTGCAAAAGGCGGAAACGGCGGTTGGGGCAATATGCATTTTGCCACCTCGACGAGGCAGGTCCCTCGCTTTGCTAAAAACGGGAACCCCGGCGAGGAACTCGACGTTGTCCTTGAGCTTAAACTTCTTGCCGACGTAGGGCTTATAGGGTTTCCGAACGTCGGAAAATCAACCCTTGTTTCGGTCGTAAGTGAGGCAAAGCCTAAGATCGCCAACTATCATTTTACGACCCTGACGCCCGTTTTAGGAGTTGTCAGGATGGGTGAGGGATCCTCCTTCGTAATGGCTGATATTCCCGGTCTTATCGAAGGCGCGGGCAAAGGCGTAGGGCTTGGTCACGAGTTTTTGCGCCACGTCGAGCGTTGTCGCATGCTCCTTCACGTTCTTGATGCATCGGGGAGTGAGGGAAGGGACCCGATAGACGATTTTAACAAGATAAATAAGGAACTTGCCGTTTTCAGTCCTGAACTGAAAGAGAGACCTCAGGTAGTCGTTGCAAACAAATGCGATCTTTGCAGCGATGATGACGTCGAAAAACTAAGAGATTATTTTGAAGGGAAGGGCTATAAGTTTTTCCCGATAATGGCTCCGATAGCCGAGGGGACCAAGGAACTTATAAACTACGTTGCCGCGCTCCTTTCAAAGCTTCCGCCGGTTATCAAATACGAGGCTCAGCCGAAACCGCGCGTAGACTATACAGTTAAAGCAAAACGCACCTTCAATATCAGAAAGTGCGACGGAGTCTTCTTTGTCGAAGACGCGCCGTGGCTGCTCGACGTTATGAATACCGTTAATCCCGATGATTTTGAATCGTTGCAGTATTTTGAGAGGGTTCTTCGCTCAAGCGGAATAATCGATGCTTTAAGAAATGCGGGGATCCACGAGGGTGATACGGTAAGCGTCTATGACGTTGAGTTCGACTTTGTCGATTAGGCGTTGCGGATATTTCAGGTGAAGTTTATGGATAGTATAAAAAACCTAAGCCCTTCGGTACTCTGCTTCGTCGGAGACGCGGTCTACGGACTTCTTGTCAGAACGTATCTGGCCGAGATTAACCGTCCTTCGGGCGAACTTCATAAAGAGTCGGTAAAATGGGTGTCGGCATCGGCTCAGGCAAAGGCATACGAAACGATAGAGCCGTTTTTGACCGAGGACGAGCTGTCAATCTTCAAAAGGGGACGAAACTTTCATACCGCGTCAGTACCAAAAAGTGCAACAAGAAAAGATTATGCCGTCGCGACGGGGGTCGAGACCCTTTTCGGGTATCTTTATCTTTCCCGCAAAAATGACAGGATCAACGAACTTTTTGAAATAATAAAAAACAGGGCATAAAAAAACCTCTTTCCGAATCAAAACGGAAAGAGGTTTATACTATTCAACTGTAATTATTTTGAAAGAGCTTTCTTGGTTGAGAACGCAACACCTGCAAGAGCCAAAAGCGCAAGGATCATAAAGTAAGGAGTGTAGTCAAAGGTCTTAGGAGAGGTGATTTTTCCGTTGTAGTTACCGCAAATAACGATATCAGCCAGCGGGATGATCGTGATTCTGTTGCTTGCCAAAAGTTCTTCAAGACGGCTGTTCATTTCAGCTTCTGTAAGCGGATTGCCGTTTACAACGATCTTAAAGTGCTTGCCGGCAACGGCTGCGTTATAGACCTTCTTACCGTCGGGAGTGTAGGTTACAACGTAAATGCTCCAACTGTTGAAGGTTCCCTTGCTGGGATCCGCAGTAGCAGTCAGTTCGTTGCGCTTTGAATCATAGGTTACAAAAGCGTGACCGCCGATCCACTGAGCGGAATTGTCGCCGTCCGGATTTTCGGTCAAACCGCTTACGATAGTTACGTCGTATCCACCGTTCTGGTTGGAGTCGGTGTCGGTAACGGTTGATTTATAAACACCGGTTATAACAAGATCTGACTGAACCTTAAGGGTCATTGCTATGTCGGTTTCCGAGCCGTTGACAGGGGCATACGTTCCGGCAATATTCCATCTGATGAACGGATCGGAGCCGGATTTTGCGTTGATTGTGACGTTTGAATCTTTCTTGACACTGGCGGTTGAACCGTCTGCTATACCGTTAACGCCGTAGTAGGTAACGGTGTAGTAAACGTCTGCGGAAGGGCTGTCGACCGATTCGGCGAAAGCAGGAATAACAAGGCAGAACGAAATAGCCAGAATCATTACAAGTGCTAATACCTTTTTCATAGTGGTACCTCCAAAAATAATAACAGCATAAATATCTGGATTTATACAAGGATATTATAACACCATATTTTCCGTTTGTAAACAACTTTTTTCAGAAAAATACAAAAAATATTATATATCTTACATTATTTTCCTGCGAACCGATGATTTTTTTCCAAATATTAACATATTGCTTGATAAAAATCAAGTTTTGTGATAGAATTGTCCTGTGTATGTATGACTAAAAGGAGAATGACCTCATTGGCGCTGAAAGAAGAAATCAACCGGAGACGGACCTTTGCGATAATATCCCATCCCGACGCCGGTAAAACCACCCTGACCGAAAAATTGCTGCTGTACGGCGGCGCTATTCAGACCGCCGGTTCCGTAAAAGGAAAGGCAACCGCGAAACACGCCGTTTCGGACTGGATGGATCTTGAAAAACAAAGGGGTATCTCAATAACCTCTTCGGTCATGCAGTTTGAATATGAGGGCTATTGCGTCAATATTCTTGACACTCCGGGGCATCAGGATTTCTCCGAAGACACTTACAGGACCTTAATGGCTGCCGACAGCGTTGTTATGGTAATAGATGCCGCTAAGGGTATCGAGCCGCAGACGAGGAAACTTTTCAAGGTCACCGCAAGAAGACATATCCCGATCTTCACC
>JAGAAE010000140.1 GCA_017615405.1 Clostridia bacterium
ATCATAAGCTCATAGAAACGATTTCTTGATATATTCGAGTTGCGAACAACAAACTCACTGATTCTATCCTGCATTTTGGAAAAATGATTCATAGTCTGGGGAACACCGATAACAAGACCCGTCATCCTTACAGGGTGAATGGTCATAGTAGCTGAAGGAGCGATAAAAGACTTCTTTGCCGAAACGGCAAGCGGAACACCGATCGAATGACCGCCGCCCAAAACAAATGAAACAGTAGGCTTTTTCATACCGGAAATAAGTTCCGAAATCGCAAGACCTGCCTCGACGTCGCCGCCGACTGTGTTGAGTATCACGATGAGACCGTCAATTTCGGGGCTTTGCTCTATCGCAACGATTTGAGGAATAATATGCTCGTATTTTGTCGTTTTGCTTTGTTCAGGAAGAATATTATGACCCTCAATTTCTCCGATAATAGTCAGGCAATAAACGTTATGTTTTCCTTTGAGTTTTGTAACGCCGTAATCCTTATCTTCCGAATCGGACTGACAATTCTTATTTTCTTCATTTTCCATTATTATCACCCAAATATAGTATTTGAGCTAAAATAATATCTATACATAGTTATTATACTATCTTTTAACAATTTTTGCAATAAAAAAATCCGCACTGCTTTCACAGTGCGGAAATTGAAATGTTATCAGTTAGTAATGGTCATTTCGGTCTCTTTATCAAACAAATGAATCTTAGCGGTTTCAAGAGCGATGGTTATCTTATCGCCCGGCTTAGCGGTAGATTCAGGAGCAACACGCGCATTGATGGTCTGCTCTTCACTGTTCATATAAAGATAGGTCTCAGCGCCCATAAGTTCGGTAACTTCAACGTTAGCCTCAACGACACCGTCAGGATTTGCTTTGATAAGATCCGGCTCATCGTGAACGTCCTCAGGACGGATGCCCATTATAACTTCCTTGCCGATATAGGGCTCAAGACAATTATCCTTGTTTTTGCTTGCGGGAAGCTTGATCTTATACTTAACGCCTGCACGAGTCTTGGTGTCCTCGGTACCGTATTCTACATAGAAGTCGTCGCCTTCTTTAAGAACAACTGCATCGATAAAGTTCATCTGCGGAGAACCGATAAATCCGGCAACGAAGAGGTTGCAAGGATAGCAATAGAGGTTCTGAGGAGTATCAACCTGCTGGATAACGCCGCTCTTCATAACAACGATGCGGGTACCCATTGTCATAGCTTCTGTCTGATCGTGGGTAACGTAGATAAAGGTTGTACCAAGGCGCTGATGGATCTTGGATATCTCGGTACGCATCTGGGCACGGAGCTTAGCGTCAAGGTTTGACAACGGCTCGTCGAGCAAGAATACCTTAGGCTCACGAACAATAGCACGACCAAGTGCAACACGCTGACGCTGACCGCCGGACAAAGCCTTCGGCTTACGCTCAAGCAGGTGCTCAATATCAAGTGTACGGGCAGCCTCTTCAACTCTTCTCTTTATCTCATCCTTAGAAGTCTTACGAAGTTTAAGACCAAATGCCATATTATCAAATACGGTCATATGCGGATAAAGAGCATAGTTCTGGAAAACCATCGCGATATCACGGTCTTTCGGCGCAACATCGTTAACAAGACGATCCCCTATGTAAACTTCACCCTCGGAAATTTCTTCAAGTCCTGCGACCATACGAAGGGTCGTGGATTTTCCGCAACCGGAAGGACCGACAAGAATGATAAATTCCTTATCTTTGATCTCAAGGTTAAAGTCGGAAACAGCAGTAACGCCGCCCGGGTATCTCTTATATACGTTGCGAAGTGACAAACTAGCCATAAAATAATACCTCCTGTTTTGTGACATAACACATACGCATACATATTTTCTATATTATAACAAATAGTTGGAATAATTTCAATCAATAATTCTTACAATGTTATCGTTAATAATTTGTCTAAGTTGCCAATAAATCAAGCTTTTCGGATTCCGACAACATTCGACACTCGCCTTCTTGCAGGTTTTCCGGCAGGTCAAAAAGTCCGATTTTGATCCTTTTTAGTTCGACAACACCGAGCCCCACCGTTCCGAACATTCTTTTGATCTGATGGTATTTTCCTTCGGTTATTGTAAGTTCGGCGACGTTTTTGTCAATAATTTCAAGTTTTGCCGGTTTACATACCGTATCGTCTGCAAGCGTTATACCGTTTTTGAAGAGGTCGACGAGATCCGGGCTGAGTTCACCGTCAAGAACCACCGAATAGGTTTTACCGACGGTTTTTGAGGGTGCGATGCATTTATGCGCGAACTGACCGTCATCTGTCAGGATCAAAAGCCCTGTCGTATCCTTGTCAAGTCTTCCGACCGGAAAGATGTTTTTTCGCAAAAACTCCTGCGGAAGTATGTCCAAGACCGTTTTTTGATTTTTATCCTCCGTAGCGCATAAAACGCCCTTCGGCTTATTCATAACGATATATACGTGCTCACTGTAATTTACCTTTTCGCCCTTATAAAACACCTCGTCCGCTTCAGGATCAAACAAATACGAGGGATCACTGACAACGGTATCCCCCACTCTTACTTTTCCCCTGTGGATCTGCGTTTTAGACATAGCTCTCGGTAAATTGAGCTGGGTCGAAATATACTTGTCTAATCTTTGTTTTTTCATCTCTTTTAACAAGCGGAAACATTACTCCGTCGAGTTCGGCTGAAGAAATATCGCCGCCGATTATTCTCCCTTTATAAACAATAACGTTTGCTTTAAAATACTTCGGATCGACGCCATCCGACAATTCATTAACGTCATAAGAAAACATATAGCATCTGCACCCCTTATAGAGATCAAGATCGTAGCCGGCTTGATTCTGAATAAGGTTATAGTTTTTGTAAACGTCCGAAAACACTTCGGGAATAACGATCTCTTTTTTCGTCTCGCTCTCGGCATTGACAAAACAACCTAAATTTCTTAGAAACTCGGTCCTTTGTTTTCTTGTGGCGCCGTCGGTTTTCGCATTTGCCAGAGTTGAAAATTTTGATACAAAACATAAGGTCAATACCAATGCGAACAAAATCACCAACAATGATTTCTTTGTCAAAACCGAAAACAATCTCATAGAGGTCACCGCCTTTTAATAAAGGATATGACCTGAAAAAACGATATATTACCTGTCGATAAGGCATACGGCATGAGCCGCGATGCCTTCGCCCCGACCCGAAAAACCAAGCCCTTCTTCGGTCGTCGCCTTGATGCTGACGTCATCAGCCGAAATACCGAGCGCACTTGAAACGTTTTCTCTCATCGAATTAATATAAGGCGACAATTTTGGGTTTTGAGCAATAACGGTAGCATCGATATTTTGAATTTTATAGCCTTGCTTTTTAATCAATCCACCGACTTCGGTCAACAAAACGAGCGAATCAATATCTTTATACTTTTCGTCAGTATCGGGAAACAGTTTTCCTATATTGCCGATCGCGGCGGCACCTAACAGGCTATCGCAGATCGCATGCAGAAGAACGTCGGCGTCGGAATGACCGAGCAATCCCTTTTCAAAGGGGATCTCTACCCCGCCGATAATGAGTTTTCGATTGTTTACAAGCTTGTGAACGTCATATCCGTGACCTATCCGCATTTATTTCCCTCCTCGATCCCGGCAATCACATCGGCAAACAGCAGGTCTTCCGGGGTGGTAATTTTGATATTAAAGACGCTTCCTTCACAAATAACGCATTTGTAGCCCATCGCCTCCATGAGCGAGGCGTCATCGGTAAACGTCTGTTTATTAAAAGAGTTTAATGCAAATTTATACTTGCTGACGTTAACGCCCTGTGGGGTCTGCGCGAGATAGACCTTTTTCCTGTCGATTGTTTTAACGACCGTTCCTTCGCTGTCGGTTTCCTTGACGGTATCGACCGACTTTTTTGCAACAACGGCGCAATCCGCCGTTCTGAGCGCGCCTGCTACGTCTTTGATCATTTTTTCGGTCAAAAACGGTCTTGCACCGTCGTGTATCAAAACACATTTTTCGCCCTTTGGAAGCCGATCAAGACCGCACTTTACTGATTCGGTACGATCGTTGCCTCCGGGGACGATATCAGTGACCTTTGTAAACTCATATTTGTCACATAATTGACGGACAGAAACAAGGTCGTCGTTTTTTGCAACAACAATGATTGATTTTATCAGATCACAATTCTGAAATTTTGAAATTGTTCTTGCGAGAACCGGTGTTCCCTTAATATCGGCAAACTGCTTGTTAACGCCCTGCATACGCGAGGAGTTCCCGGCAGCAACAATTATCACCGGCAACCTATCGAAAGATCCGGTGACTCTTTCATAACTTAAAACGGTTTTGGTGATTTCCATAAACATCCTCTCTTGTTTCAGTGAAAAAGCCGCACCTCATCCTATAAAGGAAGGTGCGGCAATAAATACAAGATTATTCTGCGTCGGTTTCAGTTTCGTCTTCATCGCAATCTTCACAATCGCAATCGAAATCGAATTCAAGTTCTGTTCCGCAATTAGGACATTCAATACCGCCTTCATCGATCATATCGTCGTCTAAATAGATGACGTCATGACATTCGGGGCATTCGATCTCATACAGTTCATCGTCGCACTCATCACAATCACAGTCACA
>JAGAAE010000141.1 GCA_017615405.1 Clostridia bacterium
CGAGAAATCATCATTATATTCTTCAATATCTTTCCCAAGTTTTGAAAGCGGCGTATCCTCTTCACTGTCACCGTCATCGAGAGAATCGGCGATATCCGCTTTATGCCATTTTAAAATCAGTTCTTTTCCTTCGGGATAATAGGTATCCTTAGTATATTTTTTAATAAAGACAGACGCGGCGATAAAATAAATCAAAAAGACCGAAAAACCGACAAGCGAAATATAAGCGCCGGTTTTAAGTCCGGGGGTGTTATAGGTAAATCTTATAACACTTTCTCCGTCAGGAACGACAACCGCCATAAAGCCTTTGTTGACCTTTTCGATCTCGACCTTTTGACCGTTGACCTCGGCGCTCCAACCGTCATCGAAGGGTACAGAGAAGAAAACAAGCGATTCTTTATCCCTTTGAACGGTCGCAGAAAAGCCGTTATTATCATAAGCGAATGATGATGCCGAGGTTGCCGCAAGATCCCGGGCGTCAAGGCTCATCGCCTCGTCTGAAAATGCATAGTTATTCTCGACCGTCCCTTGGAAAACAACGTCGTCACGCTCGCTGATATGCTTTAATATCCCTTTGAATTTATCGACGCTTTCCTCATCTATCAAAACGCCTTTCAGCATCATTTTTGTCTTTAAATCACCGTCGAGGGGATAATATTTTTCAAGATCTTTTTCGGTAAAATAGTATTCGTAAGAAAATCCGTAAGGGATATAGTTATCGTTTTCAAAAATAATATAGTCGTCCGAGATTTTATAAAAATCATAGCCCGGCATTTTTGTCTTTTCGCTCGTCTTATAGAAACTCTCCCCGTCCTGTCTTGCAAGCAAATATTTTACCGATAATAGCGAGCGAAGCGCGGGAAGGCTGGTATCGGGGCGGCTTGCGACCGAGCGCTCGATTCCCAAGAAATCATAAAACTTTGAAATTGATGACGGAACGACCGAATGAAAAGCGTTTATGCTTGAATATCCGAGATACATTCCCGTATTATCAACGCAATCAAACGTATCGATGCGATATTCCGAATCGTCTTCAAGATAGACCTCTCCTTCGATAAGATCATCTATGATAATTCCCTGAATATCATATGAATGGGTCCTGCCGGTCGAAATAAAGATGATCGAATAGACAACGGATATTATACAGACGGCAACGGTCGAGATCCTGAAGAACAATTTGAGGTTTTTATTCCGAACAGACAAAAGAGCGATGAATACAAGCAAGGACACCACCGCTATGGCAACGGTCAGCCAGAATCGGACCGCATACGTCATATCGTCACCACGGGTATAAAGCCCGAAGATAAGTCTTCCGTCCTCCCCCTTCTGCGGGAAAAATCCTATAACGAGGGCAAAAAACAGGGTCACTGCCGCGGTATATTTAACACCCGAAGTGAAATCAACGGTTTCGTCTTCAATCAGCGTCGCACTTGCAAGACACATCATAAGGATAGGCATATAGAACCATCTTGCGTAGTAGGAAACGTTGAAGGCGGAAAAGGAGCTGTTGAGGATGGGTATCATCGACATAAAAATACAGATACTCAACATACGTTTAAGCCATGAGCCTTTTTTATGAATGAAAAGAGTGAAAACGGCGGTCATACTGAGAAGCGGCAGCCATCCGCCGAGCGAAGACCACCTTACCTCCGCACCCGGGAAGAATACCGGTCTCGCCGGTATATCCGGCGGGAAGAAAAAACACTGGATAATATTGAGATATATCTGCTCTTTTCCGTAGGTTATCGCGCTCCATCCGAGAAGAACGTTTGAAATTCTCGCATTTCCGGTCAAAGCACAGATTGACGGCAACAGCAGGACCGCCGCCATAACGACCCCTATAAACGCCTCAAAAAGAAGAGCGAGAAAAACGGAGGTTTTGAATTTTACGGCTTTTGAAAACACTCTTACAAAATAATATATCACCGTAAAAACGACCATACCGAAAAAGAAAAAGTAATTGACTATTGCACAAAGACATACAAGAATGGCAAGTATCCCACGCCTGTTCTCGGTAATGAGGAGTTCGAGTGCCAAAAGCAGCAGCGGAAATATGATTATGGACTCATGAAAAGAATTAAAAAAGATATTATATATCGAAAATCCCGAAAAAGCATATAAAAGTCCACCGATTTGAGCCGATTCGGGCGTTCTCGTAAATCTTCTTATATAAAGATATGCCGTAAGCGCGGCACAGGCAAATTTCAGGATAAGAAGCGGTCCCATAAGGTATGGAACAAAACTGTTCGGGAAGGGTATCGTCAACCAGAAGAAAACACTTCCCAAAAGATAATATGAATACGAACCGACAAAATTCGCGCCTAAGTCGGTCAATTTGTTCCATGACATATTTCCGGTTTTTACAGCCTCATGGCACATTTTATAAAAAGGTATCTGCTGGGCGTTGAAATCGCCGTAGAAAACAAAATAACCGTTATCCGATATCATAAACGGCAGAAAAATCGCCGCCGCAGTCAAAAGCGCGATCAAAAAGGTTTGCAGACCTTTTTCCTTCTGCGGTTTTAAGACAAGCTTTTTTTCAAAGGAATAATTCACACCCACGCCCTCCTTTTTAAAATGTTTCTGTTGTAATTATATCAAAACCGTGTATAATAATCAATATACTCTCTGCCAAAGGAGCATTAAAAATGAACAGCCATTATTTCGCAATGCTTTCAAGAATGAAAAACATTTACCGCTGGGGACTGATGCGAAACACAAGACCCGAAAACCTTTCGGAGCATAGCCTTGAGGTCGCGATAATCGCCCACGCTCTTTGCATCATTTCAAACAAACGGTTGGGCGGCAATATCGACGCAAACAAGGTTGGAGTCGCCGCAATGTTTCACGATACGTCAGAAATAATAACCGGCGATATGCCGACCCCTATCAAATACTATAACCCCGAAATAAAGAACGTATACAAAAACATAGAATCGGTAGCCGAAGAAAAACTTCTTCAAATGCTTCCCGATGATATGAAGCCCGAATACGAGGCACTGTATAACGTCAACGAAGAGGAAAAAGCGATCATCAAAGCGGCGGATAAAATATCTGCTTATATCAAATGTATCGAAGAAACCGAAAGCGGGAACAAGGAATTTTTAAAGGCTCTTAAAGCGACAAAAAGCGCCGTTTCGGATATGAAACTCAAGGCGGCAGATATATTTATGGACGAATTCATCCCGAGTTTTTATCTTCCGCTTGACAACCAGAACTGATAAATCTTTATCAACAAAATCCCGAAGGACAAAAATGTTCTTCGGGATAGTTTTTTGTTATCAATTATTTTGC
>JAGAAE010000142.1 GCA_017615405.1 Clostridia bacterium
GAATATCCGATCTCTCCGCCGTTGATGACAACGGTTACAACGAACAGCAGAAGCGCGACGGTCCAGATAAAGCCGTCAATGACGTATTTTATGACCCTGAGGCTGTAATGCCTTTCTTTTTTCTGCTTTTTAACTACCTGCCCTATCTCTTCGGATTTGAGAATGTCGTCGACCGAGACCCCGAAGATCTCGCTCATCTCACAAAAGGCGGTGATATCGGGCAGGGATTCGCCGCGTTCCCATTTCGAGACCGCCTTATCGGAGTAATTGAGCTTTTCGGCGAGTTCAAGCTGGGTAAGTCCGCTCTGTACCCGAAGCGTCGCAATATTTTTTGAAACGGTTGATTTTATATCTTGCACAGTTTTGCCACCTTGGAAATAAAACTTATAATATTGTATTATACTTTATTTTCTTCTTATTTTCAAGAAAACGAAGGCATTTTATTTGTAAAAGCCTTTTCTTTGTTAAAAAAGGCGGTCAAAGACCGCCGAAAATTACATATTCCAAAGTTCTTTTTTGCCGGTCGAAACGGCGATGGCGCCCGAGTCGATCGCAGCAAATATTTCGCTTTTTTCCGAGATGAGCCCGCCTGCTATGACGGGTATTTTTGCGTTGGCGAAAAGCTTTATCGCTTTAAGCGCGATGCCCGGCAGAATTTCAACAAAATCGGGATTCCCCGATTTTACCGTTTCGATGGCGCTCGCAAGTCCCTTTGAGTCAAGCGCGAAAATGCGCTGAACGGTCGTAAGCTCCTGCTCTTTTGCCATTCTTATCAGGGCGGCTTTTGTGCTTATTATCCCGTCGGCGCCGCACTGCTTTACGAATTTTATTCCCGAGCAGTCCTTGCCGATACCGTCCGCAAGGTCGATATGGATATACGCCTTTTTGCCGGCGGCGTGTATTGATCTTACCGTGTCGGCGATGGTGAGGATATCGCAGTTAAGCAAAAAAACAACGCCGCAGGGGGAGCCGAGCGCGTCGGCAAGTCCGCTTCCCTTTATCGCCGGGATAACGGGACAGTTTTCAAAAATTTTTAAAACGTCTTTGGTCATATTTCATCGATCCTTTTAGAATATATTATAATTATCGGCGGATTTTGTCAAGTTTTACTTGACATTAAGCCTTAAAAAGCGGTATCATATATACGGAAAATATAAACCGATAGAGTTTTTGAGAGTCGGGAAACGAAGGGTAAAAAAATACCCTTTGTTTCCTGTTTTTTTATGTTAAAATTTAAGAGGTGCAGAAAATGGACATCAGAAAAGAATCGCTTAAAAAACACTATGAATGGAACGGAAAGATCGAGGTCATCTCGCGCGTTCCGATAAACACAAGGGAGGACCTTTCGCTCGCATATACGCCGGGCGTTGCCGAGCCCTGCCTTGAGATCAACAAGGATATAAATAAGTCCTTCGAGCTTACAAGGCGGAACAACCTCGTCGCCGTCGTCACCGACGGAACGGCGATTTTAGGACTCGGGGATATCGGTCCCGAGGCAGGAATGCCTGTTATGGAGGGCAAATGCGCCCTCTTTAAGGAGTTTGCCGACGTTGACGCCTTTCCTATCTGCGTAAAATCAAAATCGGTCGACGAGATCGTCAGAACGATCTATCTTATTTCCGGCTCCTTCGGCGGGATAAACCTCGAAGATATTTCGGCGCCGCGCTGTTTTGAGGTCGAGAGGAAACTTAAAGAGATATGCGATATCCCGATCTTCCACGACGACCAGCACGGCACCGCCATCGTCGTTGCCGCCGCGCTTATCAATGCGCTTAAACTCGTTAAAAAGAAAATCGGCGATATAAAGGTGGTCATCAACGGCGCAGGCTCCGCCGGTATCGCTATCGGAAAGCACCTTTTAAATATGGGGGTCAAAAACCTCACCTTCTGCGACAGGTTCGGCATTATCTGCGAAAACGGCGAGAACAACAACCCCGCGCAGGAAGAAATGGCGAAGGTCACAAACCTCGAGCATAAAACCGGCGTTTTAGCCGACGCCCTTAAGGGTGCCGACGTATTCATAGGCGTTTCGGCTCCGAATATCGTGACCGAGGATATGATAAAATCCATGGCGGCGGACAGTATCGTCTTCCCAATGGCAAATCCGACCCCCGAAATTATGCCCGATCTTGCTAAAAAGGCGGGCGCGAGGGTGGTAGGCACCGGGCGCTCCGATTTTCCGAACCAGATAAATAACGTTCTTGCCTTCCCCGGCATTTTCAGGGGCGCGCTCGATTGCCGCGCGACCTGCATAAACGAGGAAATGAAGGTCGCGACCTCTTTTGCCCTCGCTTCCCTCATCCCCGACGACGAGATAACCGAGGAGAACATAATCGTTTCCGCCCTTGATAAGCGAATAGCCCCGATAGTCGCCGAAGCGGTCATTAAAACCGCACGCGAAACCGGCGTAGCGAGAATATAAGCCAAACACCGCTTCCGAATTGCTCGGAGGCGGTGTTTTTGATGAATATCTGATAACGGATAATTTCGGTGTGTCAATGTTGCCTTATGCGTAGGGTCGATTCACGAATTGACCGAAAAGACACATAAAAACAAATAGGGTGATTCGTGAATCACC
>JAGAAE010000016.1 GCA_017615405.1 Clostridia bacterium
GCACCCAAATAAACGTGCCGATGCCGGTGTTATAAAACATATTTTCCGGCAAAGCGATAATCGCTTCTACCAAATCATTCTCAATCAAATAACGTCGCGCGTTACTTTCGCCGCTTCCGGCGTCTCCGGTAAATATTGACGAGCCGTTATGTACCTCGACAATGCGGCTACCGAGCGGGGTATCTCTTTTCATTTTTGCAACGTTATTTAAGAGGAACAAAAGCTGACCATCGCTAACCCTCGGAATCATTTCGAGCTGTTCGCCGCCTTTGAGATAGGCGTTGAAGCGACTGTCGAGGATTTCTTTCTTGCCGCCCATTTTCTCGGCGTCGGTTTTCCAACTCTTGCCGTAAGGCGGATTGGAAAGCATAAAATCAAACTGGCGAGAGGCGTTGCCGTCAACCGAAAGCGTGGATCCGAAGGCAATATGATCCGCTTGTTCGCCGTTGCCTTTCAAAAGCATATCCGCTTTGCAAATAGCGTAGGTTTCGGGGTTGATCTCCTGACCGAACAGATGAATGGAAACGTTTTTTCCACGGCGAGCGGCAAGCGTCATCACGCGGTCCTGCGCAACGGTCAACATACCACCCGTTCCACAAGCTCCGTCGTAGCAAGAATAGGTCGCGTCTTTAATCTTATCCGCAACGGGAATAAACGCAAGGTCAGCCATCAGTTCCACAACGTCACGCGGCGTCCAGTGCTCGCCCGCCTCTTCGTTGTTTTCCTCATTGAACTTGCGGATCAGTTCCTCGAAGATAGTACCCATGCCGTGGTTATCCAGGCCCGGCATTTTAATCTCGGTTTTGCTGTCATCTTTATAAACGGGCTCCGGGCTGAGGTTGATATCTTTTGATACAAACTTCTCGATCACTGCCATCAAAATGTCGGCATCGACCATCGTGTCGATCTGATTGCGGAACTTGAATTTATCGAGGATCTCCTGGACGTTGGGAGAAAATCCGTCCAAATAATCAATAAAATCTTTTTTGAGCGTCTGCTTTTTCGCGCGGCTTGTCAGATCTTTCAGCAAATAGGGCGAAGCATTACAAAACGCTTGTCCTGCAGCTTGGCAAAGCGCCGGCCATTGGTTGGCAATCTTCGCCTTATCCATTTTCGCCTTCATATCAAGCACCGCGGGCTTCGTTTTTTCAAGCATAGCGTCCAGGCGGCGGATCACCGTCATCGGCAAAATTACGTCACGATACTTACCGCGCACATAAACGTCGCGCAGGCAGTCGTCGGCAATACCCCAAATAAAACTTACTATCGAATTATGTACTTGATTATCCATTGTATTTCTCCGCTTTAATCATTTTTCGTAATCTCGACTATCTCATCGAATTCGCAGTCGAGTTCCTTGCATATACGTAGCAGTATATCCATAGACACCGTTTCGTTCTTGCCGAGTTTAGCAAGAGTAACGGTGGATATATTCGCTTTTTCTCGCAGTTGGGTCTTTGTCATGCCTTTGTCGATCAAAAGCTTCCAAAGCCTGTTATAACTTATAGCCATAAGCGCCCCCTGATTTTAGTAACACTATTATACCAAAATTCGTCATAAAAATCAAGGGTGAAATATCATAATTCAAATAAAATATTTATTATTTCAAATCACTTGTCGCCTTCTTTAGTTTTCCAATATTATAGCATTACTTCCTTTGAAAAAAGCCAACATGCAAAAATCATATCAATTATTTCAAAAACATATCAATTATTTTGGCTTCCAATGGGATATATCTGCCTTTGCACGATTACTCCCATAATCAGCACGATTACACATAGTTAGCACGAAAAGGGGGACGATTTGCACGATACCCCCATCGTTTGCACGATTTGTTTGTTCCCGGGGCAATCGGCGTTCAGTTATCTTTGAAAAACTCCTCAAACGACAGTCCGTACAATTCAAGTATCTTTATAAAAGTATCGATTCTCATGACACGCTTACCGTCCTCGTAGCCCCGCAAGGTACTTTCACTCATCTCCAAATAGCGAGCGGCTTCAGCGCGATACAAACATCTCCGCTCACGCATTTCCTTCAGTCTTTTACCGAATGCAACTGGGTCGAAGACTGCAAAAGCGTGGTCTCCAGACGATAAAACGATCGTTTCCCAGTTTTCAACGATGTTTTTATTCCATATAATCGCTACATGATCGTCAAACGAACCGTTTTTAACGAATCTTTTGAGTAGCGCTTTTTCGTTTTCGCTTACAGAACATCGCAGTACCCAGTACTCTCGAACGATTTTGTCCGCATCCTTGAATTCGTCATACTGAATTGCCTTTTGCTCTTCCCCGAGGTAATACTTGTAGATCCTTACGTATTCCTTGGCTTGGCGATACGCTTCGAGCCACTTAACGATATCGCCTTTCCTAAAAAAAGAGTGCCTACGCATCGAGGCACTCTTTTCTATAGATATTTATCACATCGTTTGGCTTTTTCAGATCCGATAGCACTGAATTCAGGGAACATATCGTGGAGTATTGATATCGATGATTTCTTAATATGTTCGTCATCGTTATATCGCTATAATCGTTAAGCAGTTCCATCAAAGCACTGGCTCTTCCGGACATTTCCTGGCCGATGATATTGGGACCATTCTCTATGATCTCCAAGGCAGAGATTTGACGCTGCGTTCTTTCCGTAAAATATATTGGGAATCGCATCAGAATGTAATCTTCACCTATATTTTTCGTATCGGTTTCCATAGCGTTCGTATAAACACGGATCGGTTTTTCGGTATGGTCCGTGATCCCGTAACGATTATACATAGCATACCCGACAACGACGCCCCTGCCTTCGGAAGCATAATGCGCCAAAATAGGATCCTCTACCAGTTCACCGGTCTTGATCAAATAAACTCCTTTGGAAACAGTCTCCAACAAACCTTCTTCTTCCAGGCGGTTCAACGCTTTGAGCAAGGTCTTATACGGAACCATCTTAAAATGGTCTTTCATCTCGTAGGAAACGTCAAATATCTTCCATGGGGTGGTTTTGCAGTATTCACGAATGGTTTTTGTGTAATTCATTTTCATCACCTCCCCTTTATTATACCATATAACTTTTGAAAAGTCGACAGTCTATTTGAAAATATCGACAAAAATATTTAGTTAATCGACATTGTCGACTTTTTCATCAGAGATTTTCCCGGGGTCTATATACTATATAATAGTATATAGAAAAAGCCGACATCTTTTAAACTGATACAAAAATGTCGACTTTTTTGATTGGCGCCCACTGTAGGACTTGAACCTACGACCCCCTGATTAACAGTCAGATGCTCTAACCGACTGAGCTAAGTAGGCAGATATTGAAAAGCGAAACGAA
>JAGAAE010000143.1 GCA_017615405.1 Clostridia bacterium
GCTCGCGCGGATCAATCGCCGAAGGCGGCGGGATGGAGATACCATATATTACGGCGGATGATATAATTAAAGATAACGATATAACCTATATCAAAGCCGACGTCGAGGGCGCCGAATGCTCGTTTATAAACGGAGCAAAAAATATAATACGATCAAAAAAGCCTGAAATGATGATATCCTGCTATCACCGCAGCGACGACCTTTATACGATACCCGAAGCGGTTTTGAATTTAAGGGATGATTATAAGGTATATATAAGGCATTTTCCGTCCATCCCGGCGTGGGACACGGTTTATTTATTCGTTTAGGTATAAACAATGGCTCTCCCTCATATCATTTATTAGCAAATGAATATGAGGGAGCATTTTTATGTATAGTCAAAATATTTACAAGGACATAGCGACAAGGACGGGCGGCGATATATACATAGGTATCGTAGGTCCCGTAAGGACAGGAAAATCGACCTTTATCAAGCGTTTTATGGAGACTATGGTCCTACCTAATATAAAAGAGGAATATCAGAAGGAAAGGGCAAACGATGAACTGCCGCAATCCTCCGCCGGCAGGACCATTATGACGACCGAGCCTAAATTTGTTCCCGAAAAGGGCGCCTCAATAAATATCGAAGAAAATGCTTCTATGAACGTCCGGCTGGTCGACTGCGTCGGATATATCGTCCCGAGCGCACTCGGTTACATAGAAAACGATCAGCCGAGAATGGTCAGAACGCCGTGGTTTGAAGAACCCGTCCCCTTCGATATGGCGGCGGAGATCGGGACGAAAAAGGTCATCAGCGAACATTCGACGATAGGACTTGTCATAACGACCGACGGCTCGATAAGCGATATCCCGCGGGAGGATTATGAGGAGCCTGAGGAGCGGATAATCGAGGATATAAAGGCTACCAATAAGCCCTTTATCATCCTGCTTAACTGTCTTGACCCCGAAAGCGAGAACGCGAGGGCGCTCGCAGAAAAGCTTACCGAAAAGTACGGGGTGCCGGTCATAGCCGTTTCCTGCCCGCAGATAACGACCGATGATATAAAAAACATCCTTTCAAAAATGCTCTTTGAGTTTCCCGTTAAGGAGATCGGCATCGCGTTCCCGAAATGGATTAACGCCCTGCCGCTTGAACACTCTGTCCGAAGCGGCATAAACGGTGCAATAAAGACCGCCGTAACCGGAATTTCGAGGATAAAGGACGTCGATACCTTCGGGAGCGCCGCAAACGACGGCGAGATAATCGAGAAGACGAGCGTCGACAATATCGACCTCGGGCGGGGCAAGGCAGAGGTCACGATAACGGTTAAAAAAGAGCTGTTCTACACCGTTTTGAAAGAGACCTCCGGAATAGATATAAACAACGATCAGGAACTTATGCAGAGCGTCAAGGACCTCGCCGGTATAAAGCAAAAATATGAAAAGATAAAGAACGCCCTTGACGAGGTCGAGGCGACCGGCTACGGCATCGTTATGCCCGATATAGCCGAGCTTTCTCTTGAAGAGCCGCAGATAGTCAAGCAGGGCGGCAGATACGGTGTAAGACTGCGCGCGTCGGCTCCCTCTATCCACCTTATGAAGGCGGATATCACGACCGAGGTAAGCCCGATCGTCGGCAGCGAAAAGCAATCGGAAGACCTTGTTATGTATCTTTTATCGGAATTTGAGGAAAATCCCGAAAAGATCTGGGACTCAAATATCTTCGGCAAATCGCTCCACGAGCTTGTCAATGAAGGATTGCACACCAAGCTCGCAAGAATGCCGGACGACGCGAGAATGCGGATAAAGGAAACGATAGAACGGGTCATAAACGACGGCTGCAACGGGCTTGTTTGTATAATTCTTTAAGATGATGAATGACCGCCGAAATCGCTCGGCGGTCATTTTTTCGAGCGGTCAGTCGAGGACGCTGGAGCCGAATTGACACATTGCCTGATATCTGACGTCTAATGTCCAATGTCTGTATTGACATCTTGTTACAAAAATTATATAATTGTCATATTATAAGATATATGTTTAAATTTTATATTTTCAGGGGTAACGGATGGCTTTCGATAATATTTTAGAGGCAATGGGCAACACGCCCTTAATCAAGCTCAATCACGTTGTTGACGGTGACTGCGCCGATATATTTGTCAAATTTGAGGGACTAAACGTAGGCGGCTCGATAAAAACAAGAACGGCATACAATATGATAGTCGACGCCGAGAAAAAGGGTCTTATAAACAAGAACACGGTAATAGTCGAGCCGACAAGCGGAAATCAGGGCATAGGACTTGCGCTCGTGGGCGCCGTCAAGGGCTACAAGATCAAGATAATCATGCCCGATTCGGTTAGCGAAGAACGCAGAAAGCTCGTCAATCACTACGGCGCCGAGGTCATACTCGTCCATGACGACGGAAACATCGGAAAATGCATCGAGGAATGCGTCGAGACGGCGCTTTCGATGCAAAAGGCGGATAAAAACGTTTTCGTTCCCCAGCAGTTTGAAAACCCCGCCAATCCCGAGATCCAGCGAAACGTTACAGCTAAGGAAATACTTGACGATTTAGACCGCCCCATCGACGGCTTTTGCTCGGGGATAGGAACCGGCGGCACGATAACCGGTATCGGCGAGACCCTCAAAGCCGCCAATCCCGATATGGTGATCTGGTCGGTCGAGCCGGAAAACGCGGCGATCCTTTCGGGCGGGTCGATAGGCACCCACGTTCAGATGGGCATCGGCGACGGTGTTATTCCCAAGATACTCAATCAGGATATCTGCGTCGATATCTGCATAATAAGGGACGACGAGGCGATAAAAATGTCAAAAGATCTCGCCTCGAAAGAAGGCATTATGTGTGGCATAAGCAGCGGAACGAACGTTGCCGCCGCCATAAAGCTTGCAAAAAAACTCGGCAAAGGCAAGACGGTGGTCACGGTTTTGCCCGACACCGCGGAAAGATACTTTTCGACCCCGCTTTTTGATGATTGAAAAGAACTGTGAAATGAGGATAAAAAAGTGATAAGTTTCAACGAAAAAACCAAAGTTTTTGAACTATCTACAAAAAACACGACCTACGCTTTCGGGATTCTCGAAGACCGTCTTCTCACCCACCTTTACTACGGAAAACGGCTTAAAAACGGGATCGCGGAAGACTGGGCGGAGGATTTTAAATGGCGTTCCCATTCACCGTTTGACTACGGAAATTATTCAACAAACTATATTCCGCTTGAATACTCGCAGTATGGCGGCGGCGATTCAAGGATATGCGCTTTCAGCGCCTCCTATGACGACGGCAGCCGGGTCACAAAAGCGGAATACAGATCCTTTGAGATATTAAGCGGCAAGCCGGGTATAGACGGACTCCCGAGCGTTTACGCCGAAAGCGGCGACAATGTGGAGACCCTTGTCATAACCCTTCACGACGACCTTAAAAGCCTTGATATCCTGCTTTACTATTCTGTTTTCGAGGACTACGATATCATAACGAGAAGCATAAAGGTCGTCAACGGCGGCGGCGAAATGAAGTTACATTCGGTTTTATCGGCAAGCGTTGACTTTTTCGGCGCGGGTGAGACCGACATCATCCACCTCGACGGTTCATGGGCAAGGGAAAGATTCGTTACCCGTCAGCCGATTTCGGGCGGTAACATCAGCGTTGAAAGCAACACCGGCATCAGCAGTTCATACTATAACCCGTTTATCGCCGTTTGCGACAGGGCGACGACCGAGCTTTCGGGCGACGCTTACGGTTTCGGACTTGTTTACAGCGGAAGTTTCGTAGCCGGCACCGAGAAAAACACCTACGGCACGGTCCGTGCGTATATGGGAATAAACCCGCGCGAATTCGAATGGGTGCTTGAAGGCGGCGAATCGTTCAGCTCCCCCGAAGTTATACTCGCCTATTCCGACGAGGGTCTTTCGGGTATGTCGAGGCGACTGCATAAGATCATAAGAGAGCGTGTTTGCAGGGGCAAATTCCGCGATATCGAACGCTATGCGCTTATAAACAACTGGGAAGCGACCTATTTTGACATAAACGAAGAAAAGATCGTTAATATTGCGAAGAAAGCGAAGCAGATCGGCATTGATACCATGGTCCTTGACGACGGCTGGTTCGGAAACCGTACCGACGATCAAAGAGGTCTGGGCGACTGGGTCGAAAACCCCGAGAGACTGCCGAACGGCATTGACGGGCTTTGCAGAAAGATCAACGACCTTGGTATGAATTTCGGGCTTTGGTTTGAGCCGGAAATGGTCAATCCCGACAGCGATCTTTACAGGGCGCATCCCGACTGGATAATACATACAAAGGGCAGAGAGCCAAGCCAGATAAGATATCAGTACAC
>JAGAAE010000144.1 GCA_017615405.1 Clostridia bacterium
GCTTTGGTCGTCGCGTTTTTTATTTTTACACGACGATCAGATCCCGCCCGAAATGAGCCCTGACTTAAGTTATCTGATAAGGCTTTAAAATAAGTGTTTTTTGAAAAACACGGGTGAAAACCGTATAATCAGTCCGGAAAAGCGCTGAAAGTATGGATTTTAATATTTTGAAAAACGAAAGAGGTATGCAGAATGTTTTGTTACAATTGCGGAAAAGAAATCGGAATTTCAAATTTTTGTCCGTTTTGCGGAGTAAGGATCAACCCGGCACCGAATATGGCAGGCGCCCCTGTCAAACAAGAAGAGAACAAGCCGGTTGATGATAAGTTTTCGATGAATATTACCGATACGATCATCGTATCCGGTAAAGGTTTGGTTTTGGTCGGCGTTATTGAAAAAGGAAAGGTTTTCGTCAATCAGCAGGTTTCCATTACCGATATCGATGGAAAAGCCTTTGTTATTCTTGCCATGAACAAAGGGAACGAGAGAATCGAGGTCGCAAATCCGGGTGAGTCGGTTTCGATTTTGATAAGCGGAGCCGAAGGGATTGACAAAGACAGTGTAAAGGGTAAGGTGTTACAGCCCTTTGAACAGAAAATTGAAAATAAAGAAACCGTTAATTACGATGAGGTTTTTTCCGATATTGCAGGTCCCGTATCCAACGTCAATTATTCTGAAGTTATCCAACAACCGACGGTTGATCAGACTGATAAAACAAGCGGTGCCGATCAAAACAACGCCTATCCGAATCAAAATAGCGTCAACCCCGATCTAAACAACACTTATCCAAATCAAAATACGGTTTATCCCAATCAGAACAACGTAACCCCCGGTCAGATAAACGCGGATCCCTACTCGGGCAACAGTATGCAGGGATTCAATTTGACGGCTACGGTAGGGCTCAGGACCGGAAAGGGTTTGAGTTTTTTGTCAATGACAAATACCGGTAAAATGACGGTGACACCTGCAGGCGTTACTTATTCTATTGTTATGGGCGTCAATAAACATACCCATTCATATGCCTTCAGCGAAGTGGCGTCAACGAAATTCAGTATGACCCATGCCGGTTTGCAGCCGCTGTTTGGTTATACCGTCACCCTGAAAGACGGCAGAAGTTTCATATATTACTATTCACCTTTCCAGAAAAGCAAGATGCAGAGCATTGACGCTACAATTCATCAGAATATGACCTGAGCGGTCGTGAGAATTATAATTCTCTATTGCAACGTACCGGGCGGGTCCGCTCTATCCTTTGCAACGGAAACGGAAGTTATTAAAAGTTGATATGCGAAAGGTCAAAGAAAAATGATAAAAATAAATAACGACGTCGAAATTGATATTACGCCGCGGGACCTTATAAAAAAAATAAACCTCAAAGACCAGATGATTGATCTGGATGTCAATATACCGGACAGTTTTTTCCAGACAATACTTGAACAGTTTTTTGAGCGCGAATATTTGAACGAAACCGAGAACAAGAAATTCAACTATGTTCGTACAAAGGCTTTGACAAGTATTAAGTGGGTCCAGATCGAAAGATTGCCGATCCATCCCAACCAGAATGAGAGTTATGATTTGCTTACAAGATGGCAGGGCGTCTTATCAAGTCTTCACGTCTGGAATTACAGATTGATATTTCTCCTTATGAGAAGGGACGGGCAGACAAAGATCTATCTCGGCACGACCTCGGACAATCCGCACGTAACACCCGAGGTTGCTTTGGAACAGATAAAAGAGGCGACGTCGGCTTCAATGCCCGGTATCGGGTTAAAGACCCTCGATAAAATGGAGGTCTATGATGAAATAGCTCATCCTTTGAGCAATTTCAGGGAGGCAGGAGGTGTCACGGGAATACCTTCTTTCCATAAGGTGGAAGACAGAAATCTGATCCAGACTCTTGACCCGCTTGCCTTTGGAGTAAGAGATTCGACGGGCAACGAAAAGGACTATGCGCTCGTGGTCATAAGCGAGCCTATAAAGGACAGTGACGTTGCCGATATCATCGCCCGCCTTCGTTCCTTGGGCAGTAAAATACATACCGCCGTTAAGATGACGGGAAGTCAGACGTCGACGAGGACGACGACACACGGGTTACATTCATCCGCAGTGTCGGGGCTGGGGATTCTCGGAACGGTATTAGGATCCGTAATAGGAATGTCAAGCGGAAATACATCGTTAGGAAAGGATCTGGGCTCAAGTCTCGGCGGTTCGATAGGAGCGTTTCTCGGACTTGACGGTACTGTCACGGGTGGCGGTTCCGCCGGCGTCAATTCCGATTTTCTTGATAAATTCGCCCAATATGCCGAAACTATGGCGGATAAGCACGTTGATCGGCTTACCGAAGGAAGAAACCTCGGATTCTGGAACTGCGGCGTATACGTACTCGCAAATCTCGCAAAGGATATAACTACCGTAACGGGTATGCTTCGCTCGATCTATTCCGGCGACGAGACCTATCTTGAACCGATAAGACTGCACCTTTTCAAGCGTGATTCAAACGCAAAAGAAATTATAAGCGAACAGTTCAGGCTTTTGCCGCTCGATGATATTGATCTGACAAAAGAAGCCGGCAGGCTTAATTTCAATGACGGTCAATGGCATTTGCTCGGAAAGGAATATCAGTTCGTAAGTACGCCTGTAAATACGAAGGAACTGAGCCTTGTGACGTCTTTACCGCGAAGGGACGTCCCGGGATTGAGATTTATTAAAACGGCGGTCAGGTTTGCCAACAACCCCGCGATATTAGACGGCGAC
>JAGAAE010000017.1 GCA_017615405.1 Clostridia bacterium
TATCGTTACCGGCGGCACTAACGGCAGCCATAACTCCGGCGGCGCCGCCGCCGATCACTACGGTTTTTTTGATTTTGATCACCTGCCGTCAATATTCAAAATATCAAAACTGCCGCCGCAAAAGCGACGGCAAAGGGCGCGTTTCCAGACTAACAATCTCTAAGTGAACACGCCCGAAATTATTGTTTCTTTCCGAGCAGCAAAAGAAGCTGGTTAATATCATCAATTTCATATGTAGACTGATATTTCGGCACGTTATGGTTCGGATTATACCAGCAGGAATCCATACGGGCATTCCTTGCACCTAAAATATCGGTCGACTGAGCGTCACCGACGACAAGGACCTTTGAAATGTTGCTTTCGGGGATCCTGCTCATAACATAGTCATAAAACGCCTTACAGGGTTTTCTGACGTCCGCCTCTTCGGAGATAAAGATACCGTCAAAGTATTTTGTAAGATCGGCAAGTTCAAGACGGTTCCTCTGGAAATCGGAATAGCCGTTTGCCGTCAGATAAACGCGATATCCGCGCTTTCTCAAAGAATTCAGCACTTTTCTGGCATCGGTAGTTACAGTCCTGCTCTTTTGCATAATGCCGTAATACTCGTCGATAAGTTCCGCACGATCCTCTTTGATCGAAAGGTTGTCAAGGAGTTGGACAAACTTGCTTGTAAATTCGGCCTTTGCATTAAAGTCGCCCAGCATATAGGTCTGCCAGTCGGCTTTTTTCCTGAAAACCTCGATAACGTCGTCGCCGAAAGGCAAGCCGTGGTTTTTAAAGACTGATTCGATAGCATTTCTCTCGTCTAACGCTGTATTGATCAAGGTATCGTCCAGGTCAAATAAAACAACATTGTACTGTTTCATACTATCTCCTCTCAAAAAACATCTATTAACCACTAAATGATATCACAAATCGTGGTGAAAAGCAACAATTATTTTTTCAAGCCGTCTAATTTCGGGCGGATACGGGCAAAATAGAAGGATGATATCTGCGATATCGCCAGGTCGTAAAGAACAAAAGCGATATAGCAAAGCACAAGAAAGACCCCTGCTCCGTATTTCCCGAGAGGACCGAAATCGTTGACGTCTATATCGGTAAGATATTTGAAAATAAGGTAAGACACTACTATCGAAGAAGTGAAGGTCGTTAGTTTAAGCACCCATTCCAAAATGCGGTTCGGGATCTTTTCAAAGATGGATTTTATGATCGGATAAAAGCCGAAAAGGACAAGAAACAACACCTTGGTCTCCGGTTCGGCGAACAGGGTCACCAAAACGGCACTTGTCAAATACGTGGCAAAGGCATACGTCAGACCTGTTTCGATCACGGGTATCATTACAAAAAGCCCCGCGACTGCCGGCGCCGCATAGGTAAAATACGGAAAATATCCGAGCAATATCACCACGAACGATAAAGCCGAACAAATCGCGCAGAGGGTTATTCTGAAAGTCTTCTTCATATCGTCAGCAACACGCGATCAGGTCGCCGCCCATACATTCGCAGCAACAGTCGGCACAGATAAGACCCTGACAAATATCGCAGGTACTGCAATTGCCGCCCGTATTGCCGTAAGGACGGTATGGATTATAGCTTCCCGCCGCTCCCTTGTTCTGAGCATTATGCATGGCGTTTCTGTATTCGGCGTTTGAAGGTTCCATTCGCGTCGCGGTAGCAAAACTGGTATACGCCTGATCGAACCAGCCTCTTTGGTATAACACCCTGCCGTTTAAATAATACCATTCGGCGTTGCGCTTTGACGGGTCTACACCGTCAAGTATTTCCTGCGCCTGCTCATATCTTCCTTGATTTATAAGCGAAATGACTTCGGGGAAAGAGGATGAGGCATTACTGTATTTCCCGCTTTGAGAATTTTTCCCGCCGTTTCTGCGTTCATCCATAATCTGATCGTATGCCTCGTTTATTTCCTGCATCTTTTCACTTGCAAGATCGGAGAGGGGATTATCGGAATAATTGTCAGGATGATATTTCCTCGCAAGTTCCCGATAAGCACTTTTGATCTCATCATCGGACGCCGTCTTCGGCACTCCTAAAACTTCATACGGATTTTTCATCGGTTTTCTCCTTTTTATATGTATCCTCGAGACCCAAATAGATAATATTTCCGAGGATGGTTTTATATCTCTTGACCGGCAATAGTTCAAAGGCGGTCATAGATTCGTTAATACAGTAGTATATCTGCCTTTCGATGCGTTCCTTTGCGTTTTCATCCGGCATCAGATTTATGATATTGTAAGACCCGTGTTTCAGATCATCCCGGGCATCGGACAGCGCATCCATAAGATAGATATACTTTCCGAGGCAATATCCGATACGGTTCAACACCCTTTTTCCGGTTTCGTCTTCACTGCAAAGCTCAAGAATTTCCGATAATGCTTTTGCGGTCGGATGGCATATCGTGTCAAGGTCTGTCGTCTTTTCGCTTTCAAGCCTTGTCTGCGCGGCTATATATTCGCTGACTATACCGTCGATTTGCGGATAGGCGACCTTTGCCTTTTTGTATGCCCTTTTATACAAAGGAAGGATAATACGGTATCCGAGCTTTTTAAACGCCTTTTCGTCGGCGATATTATCAAGCAGTTTATAATAAAGCATTATCATCGCCGCGGCGCTCGGCATTTCCAAAAAATCGGTATCTTTACAATAATTGCACTTTTTAAGAGGATTAAA
>JAGAAE010000018.1 GCA_017615405.1 Clostridia bacterium
ATCGGGAAACTGACCTTCGAGCGACCCGACACAGAAACCTTTAAGTGCCTTCCCGTATGTATAGAGGCGATAAACCGCGGCGGTCTTTACCCGGCGGCGGCAAACGGCGCCAACGAGGAAGCGGTCGCCCTCTTTTTGGAGGAAAAGATCGCCTTTACCGATATTGCCGACCTTGTTTTTGAAGGTATGGCATCGGCTCCGAAGGTCTCCGCTTTTGATTTAGGCGATATCTATAATACCGACGCCGCCGCGCGAAGAAGAGTAAGAAATCTTATAAAAGGATAGTGTTAAACATAAATATTTCGAATATCTGGAATAACTTCTGGCCTTATGCAATAGCCGTTTTGCTGTTCCTTGTTTTGATAATAATTCACGAGTTCGGGCATTTTATCGCCGCAAAATCGCTCGGTATCCGGGTCAACGAATTTGCGGTCGGCTTCGGGCATAAACTTTTTTCCTTTAAAAAGGGTGAGACCCTTTACAGGGTCAATCTTATCCCGTTAGGCGGCTACTGCGCCATGGAGGGTGAGGACGAGGCAAGCGCCGACAGCCGTGCTTTTTGCAACAAATCGCCCATAAGGCGGTTTGCGGTCGTCGCAATGGGCGCGATATTCAACCTTCTGCTCGGCGTCATTCTCGTCGCCGTGACCCTTATCCCGCAGGATCGGTTCGCTACGACACAGGTCGCCGGGTTTTATGAAAACGCGGTGAGCGAACAGTCGGGATTAAAGGCGGGTGACAAGATTGTCGCCGTGAACGGCAGAAGGATCTATTCCGAGATGGATCTCAGTTATGCCTTTACCAACGTCAAGGACGGAAAACTTGACCTGACCGTTAAAAGAAACGGCGAAAAAAAGGAACTAAAAGACGTTACATTCGCTACCGAAGATATCGACGGAATAAACTATATAAGCGTTGACTTTTACGTTGCGCCGCAAAAAAAGACCTTTTTCACCTTCTTATCAAAAACAGGTGAGACCTCGCTATCCTACTGTACGATCGTCTGGCGCTCGCTTGTTGACCTTATAACGGGGAAATTCGGCAAGAGTTCGTGGAAGGCAATGTCGGGTCCGGTCGGTCTTACCGCCGCGATAGGAAATATCGCAAGGCAAAGGCTTTTTGACCTTATCCCTATAATGGCGCTTATCACCATAAACTTGGGGCTTTTTAACCTTCTGCCTCTTCCCGCGCTCGACGGCGGAAGACTGTTGTTTATCCTCATTGAGATGATAACGCGCAAAAAGGTCCCGCAAAAATATGAAGCCCTTGTCCACGGCATCGGCTTTGCTCTGCTTTTGGCACTGATGGTACTTATAACCGCAAAAGATATCTGGGGATTGATAGCAGGATGATAACCAATAAAGACACGAAAAGAATTAAAATAGGGAATGTTTTCATCGGCGGCGGCAGTGATATCGCCGTCCAGTCGATGCTCAACGCTCCCGCTCACGATATAGCCGCAAACGTTGCTCAGGCAAAGCGCCTCGAAGACGCCGGGTGCGAGATAGTTCGCCTGTCCGTTCCGGATACCGAGGCGGTAAAGACCCTCGAAGCGGTCAAGGACGCCGTTTGTATCCCGGTCGTCGCCGATATCCATTTTGATTGGAAATTAGCGGTTGAAAGTGTCTATGCCGGCGCCGATAAGATAAGGATAAACCCCGGAAACATCGGTGACGAGGAAAAGGTTAAGGCGGTAATAAACGCCTGCCGTGAAAAAGGCGTTCCCATAAGGATCGGCGTCAATTCCGGCTCGCTTTCGAAGGATATACTTGAAAAACACGGCAAGCCGACCGCCGCCGCGCTTTTTGAAAGCGGAATGGAGCATATAAAGATTCTCGAAAAATATGATTTTTACGATATTGTCTTATCCCTTAAATCCTCCGACACCAAGAAGACCTACGATGCCTACTCACTCGCCGCCGAAAGCTGCCCATATCCGCTGCATCTGGGCGTCACCGAGGCGGGGACAAAGGAAATGGGGATAATTAAATCCGCTGCCGGTATCGGCGGACTTCTGCTTAAAGGCATCGGCGATACGATACGGATATCCTTGACCGACGATCCCGTCGAGGAGGTAATCGCTGCAAATAAACTCTTAAAGGGCTTAGGGCTTAAAAAAGGCGGGATAAATATCGTCTCCTGCCCGACCTGCGGCAGAACGCAGATCGATCTTATCGGGATCGCAAAAGAGGTTGAAAAGCGCCTTGAAGGCGTAAACAAGGACCTTACCGTCGCCGTTATGGGCTGTGTTGTCAACGGTCCCGGCGAATCGAAGAACGCCGATATAGGCATAGCCGGCGGCAAGGGCAGCGGTGTTCTTTTCAAAAAGGGCGAGATACTCTGTAAAAATATCCCCGAAGAAAAACTTATCGACACCTTGATAGAAGAAATAAACAGGATGTAATGACATGAAAACCTACACGGCAAGACAACTCTTTATAAGATTTTACGATGAATTCCCGAGCGAACTCGAAGGCGCAACGGTCAAAAACTGCGCCCTTGACGACGAAAAAAGGGAACTTTACGTAGAACTTTTATCCGATACTTACATAAAAAACGAAACCGTCCTTGACCTCAAAGAGCGGACGATGGCGGGGCTTAAACTTAATAAAATGACGATCGACAAAAGGTTTGAGAAGGAGAGTTTTGACGTTGGTGCCGCAAAGGATATCGTCGACTGTTTACGCAGAAACAACGTACTTTTAAA
>JAGAAE010000145.1 GCA_017615405.1 Clostridia bacterium
ATGCTTTCACAGGTTATATCCCAATACAAATTTGGTGAAAGGATCTTTTCCTCATTCTCCCACTTTTCTTCATAGCCTTCCTCACATCCGGAAGTGTCGGCGGGAAAAATGGCGCTGTCCTCATTATAATCGTTAAAGGACGTTATCATAACGATGCGGGGAGAAGGATTATTTAAAACGGTTGCCCATTCATTAAGATAATAGCGCCCGAAATCCCTGACGATATTAACGTGCCCGCCGTGGGTGTTCTGCCCGGGGCATACGACCTCGACCTCGGGGTGTACCTGGGTCCCGTGCCGTGTTTGCCAACCGTATGTTCCTGCTTCACCGCCCTGACCGTTGCGAACCGTGAAACGGTCGCCGTACGTCCTGTCGCCGGTATAGGCGTTCCACCCGTGGGGAACGGTCAAAACGTTCTCGCCCCAATCGTGAATAATAAGCAGGGGTTTGCCGTCCAAACGGTAATAATCATCACCGAAAACCGGGTTATCCACAAACATATTAAAGACTGCTTCCGCCTGCCATTCGGTTATCTCACCGATCGACCTTCCCTGCTTTGTCATATTGCCCTGTTTATCGTAACGGTATCCCCTGATCGCCATATAACAGCCGACTCCGACCGCAAAGCGTATCTTCCAATTATGATTTTTGTTCCATAGCGCGATACGTTCACAGGTAAAAAGGGCGTTATCAACGATCCATTCATTGTGATTACTGCCATAAGGTATCTTTTCGGTCAATCCACCGTTAGTAAGGTCAAACAGAATAAAATCAATTTTTGCTTCGGCTAATTTGCAAAGGAGGAAATCCACAACCTTCGGGTCATCGCTGTAGGGTATACCGTAGCCGCCATCCGGCATCAATGCCCGGTATTGTATGGGATGACCGGAGCCGAAATTATTCGCCCACATTTCATCGGTATTATAGGTCACAAACCAGGTCCCGACGTCGGTTTTTCCGCCATTGCCGTTACTTGGTATTATTGTTTCTTCCAAAACGCTCGCTCCTTAGCCCGTTTACTTGGTCTTTTTATATATGAAGATCGCAATTATAACAAAGCCGACGACCACGATCAGGAAAAGGGCTGCAACGGTAACGATCAATATTGTAAACATCGTTGAGGTCGTGCCGGAGTCGATGGTCGTGCCGCTTTGCCCTGTCGTATTGACGCTTCCGGTAGCATTTGCCGTTGTGCCCTGATTATCAGGGGCAGCCGTTGTTTCTTTTGACGTATCGGTTTTTTCTTCGGCTTCCTGCGTTCCGACCGTCTCGATGCCGTTGACTTTGCTGACGGTCATCTTGATATTCTCGTCATCACCGCTGACGTTGGCGCCGAAACCGAAATATCCCTGACCGTCAAGATCCTTATGGAACTGATAGTTTTCGGGGATGGCAAATTTATAGGTGTCTTTGCAATTATCAAACGATATCTCATAACTGTTGCCGTTTACGACCTTCCCGTGCATGGTTATGGGACCCATTGTATCGACGTCTAACTCAACGTAGGAAGGACTGAGCAGGAATCCGGTGTTCAGGATCTGCCCCTCTATACGCATTGAATGACCGCTCGTCGGAAAGAGCAGGAGAAACAGTCCCTGCGAGCCGGAATGAGCCGCTTTATTGGTTAAAATTATCGAATAGTAATATCCGTGTTCTCCGTCGTGACCGTCCCACCAGTTATCCTGTTCAAGAGTGAAGGTGCAGGAAAAATCGGTTATGTCGATCTTGTCTCTGGTATACTTATAGAAGGTCAGACCGTCCGTAGCGGAAAGGGAAACTCCGTCTTTGGTGATCGAAAATTCCGCGGGGCCGGTCAAACGGCTCCACTCTTTTTCGGTGGTCTCCGCAGATACTCCGAACACCGATACGGAAGCGAGTAAAATAATACTGAATAAAATCGCAAATACTTTTTTCATTTTTATATACCTCTTTTTAAATGATCAGACGTTCGGTGCCGTCTATTCGCGGGTCTTGAAACGTTTGCTTGAAAGTAACAGCAGGAATATGGTCCCTCCCGCAAAGGCGAGCGCTGAAAATCCTGCCGCAACGAAAAACAGGATCAGATAATAGTCCACGTTTGACGCCGCATTTCCCGCTTCATTGCCCGAAACCGGAGCAGGCGAAGACGTTCCCGTATTGGCGGGTAAGGTGTAGCCGCTTGCACCGCCGGATTTGCTCTTTTTCTCTTTTGTTTTTTTATTTTTCGGAGCAACGATCAGATCCGCATCATTGAAGTTATAGAGCGAATTCGGATCCTTGTTTGTTCCGGTAAAGTTTGCCTCGGGCATCCCGGGCCAATAATAAGCCTGCAATTCGATCAGTCTGAAATTATCCGAGGTTTTGTTTCTGTTTGCGTTTCCGATGACCCTGAATGCAACGCCGGTCTGCTCGGGGAAGTCAAATATAAGATTTTGCCTGCCGGTGTAGTCAATGTTGTGCATCTCGGCGACCAAAACATATTCCCCTGTTGCCATCTTGACCTCAACCGCCATATCAAGCGGCAGGAATTTTTTCTCCCATTGAGAAAGGCAAACGACAACACGGTTAAATTTCGTAGGTTCACTAAAGGAGACTTCATACCAGCCGAGTTTTTTCTTTGATATCCATCTCGTGATCGCCGTATAATCGGTTGAAGTTTTGCAATTATACTTTGTATAGCCGTCGGTAAGCCGTGAAGCCGAATAGGTAACGTGGTTGGCAACAAGCTCGTCGTTTGCGGTAACCTTCATTCCAAGCGCCAGATTCTTCATAAGCGGATCGGGAACGGGAATGTTGTATTTATCGTTCGAGTCGGGCTTTATGCTGGTTATTTGCTCCTTCGGCATATCGGGGTAGTAGTAGGCCTCAAGTTCCACCAATCTGAAATTGTTTGAACTCTTATTCCGCGAGAAGTTACCTGTGACCCTGAAAGCGACCGGCGAAATATCATCGAATGAAAGAGTGAGTTGTTTTACGTCGGTATAATCAATATCGTGCATCTCGGCAACACGCTTATAAACGCCGTTGGAAAGCCGTACGTCGACCGCTAAATCCTTTGGCAGAATATCTTTTTCCCATTGAGAAAGGAATAAGGCGACACGGTTTATTTTTGTTTCTTTTCCAAAGTCGACTTCAAACCAGCCGCTTCTTGTATTGGCGTCCAACCTTGTGATCGCCGTTTTCTTGGTACCCGTATAATAATCGCGGTTGCTGTCGGTCAGAAGATTCGCGTCGTAGGTGACGTCCTTCACCGACAGGGTTTCATTGGCGGTTACCTTTTTGCCCGCCGCCAGATTATCAAGGATGGGATCGGGAACGGGAATATTATATGCCTCGTTTTCGTCCCTTTCGGTTCCGGTCAGCAATTCTTCGGGCATATCGGGATAATAGCTTACTTCTATTTCCATAAGCCGGAAGTTTTCGGAAGATTCATTTCTTGCGCAGTTGCCGGTAACACGGACGGCTGTCGCATCTGTATCCTCGAAAGAAAAGGTTATGTATTTTTTGCCCGCAAAGCTTATATCGTGCATTTCGGCAACACGCTTATAAACGCCGTTTGCGAGGCGAACGTCTATTGCCATTTCCTTCGGCAAAGATTCCTTTTGCCACTGGGTCAGGTAAAGGGTCGTGCGGTTTATCTTCTCTTCTCCGCCCAGTTCGATCTCAAAATATCCGAGTTTTGTTTTACTGTTCCATTTTGTAATGGCATTGGTCTCGGTTCCGGCGGTGTAGTCGGTATTTCCGTCGGTCAGGTGATCGGCTTCGTAGGTGACCTCTCCCGCGGTGATTATTTCATTTGCCGTGACCTTTTTCCCCGCCGCCAGATTCGGCAAAACCGGATCGGGAACGGGAATGTTATATGCGTCGTTTTCATCCTTTACTGTCCCGGTCAGCAATTCTTCGGGCATATCGGGATAATAACTTACGTCGACCTCCATAAGCCGGAAGTTCTCGGACGCCTCGTTTCTTGCGCAATTACCGGTGATACGAACGGCGACCGCCTCTGTATCCTCAAAATGGAATGCAATATATTTCTTTCCGGCGTAGCTGATATTGTGCATTTCGGCTACACGCTTGTAAACGCCGTTTTCAAGGCGAAGGTCTATTG
>JAGAAE010000146.1 GCA_017615405.1 Clostridia bacterium
ACGGTCTTTCAAGGTTTGACTTCAAGTTCAAAAAAATCGAAATGATACTGCTCATACTGACGATAGTCATTCCGTCGCAGATGATAATAATCCCGACGATGATGAACTATTCGAGTCTTGACTTTTTCGGTATCATAGGCGCCATAAACAAGGCGACCGGCGCGAATATAAGGATCAATATCCTTGACACACCCTTCACCTTCTATATTCCGAGTCTTTTCGGTGTCGGGCTTCGCTCGGGTATTATGATATTCATTTATATGCAGTTCTTTAAGGGACTTCCGAAGGAGCTTGAAGAGGCGGCGTCGATCGACGGCGCGGGACCGATAAGAACGTTTACTTCGATCGCGATACCTTCGTCGGGCGTTGTATTCCTCACCGTAACTATCTTCTCGGTAGTATGGCATTGGAACGACTATTATTTGTCGGTTATGTATATGAACGAGAATAAACCCCTCGCGGTAGCCATTGCCGGCTTCCCCGATATGTTCAACACACTCGGCATTTCCTCTACGGGAAGAGGCAACGCAATACTTATGGCGGCGGCTTTAATGTTCGTTCTTCCCGTTCTTATCCTATATCTTATCCTGCAAAGGAAGTTTGTTAAATCCATTGACCGTGTCGGTATCACGGGATAGTTAAATTGCTGAAGCTTGTGGTTTTTTATAAACTTACAATTTTCATAAATATTTTTCAAAAGGAGACAGAAAAATGAAAAATTCAAAGAGATTTTTGGCAATCGTTTTGTCGTTAGTTGTAACGCTTTCCTGCCTTTACCTTGCAGGCTGCGGCGGCGATTCAAAAAAGAAACAGAAAAACGGTGCGGTGGTTGACGGTGACGACCCATACGCCGGTATTGAAGAGTATGAGGGAACTACCATCAAATTCGCAACCTGGATAGACCACTCGAAGAGCGAAGCCGCAAGGGTATTCTCTTCTTTTGAGGAAAAATACGGCATCAAGGTCGAACTGGTTTCGGTAAACCAGAAGGATTACATTACGAAAATATCGGGACTTATCGCTGCCGACGCTTCGCCTGATATAGTAGTAAACAACGGAACTGCACCGAGTGTTTACTCCTTGTTACAACCCCTGTCGGAAGTAAGCACCGTAAATTTGAATGACGATTTCTGGGACAAAGATGTTTTGGAATTCAATAAAATTAATGGTAATTACTATGCACTCAATTCCAAGTATTCTCCGCAGAATTACAGATCGGTCGTTACGTATAACAAGAAACTGTTTGAGGACAACGGCTTTAAGTCGCCCGGCGATTTCTATGAGGAAGGCAACTGGACGATAGCCACGATGGAAGAGTGTGCTACCCGTATAGCGCGCCTCGGCTCCGATTACGTCGGGTTGTCTGCAAGACCTGCCGTTTTAGCGAATATTTTCGGAACAAGTCTTATTGAATTCAAAGACGGAAAATATGTAAACAACTCAAGTGATGAAGAATTGCAGAAGGCGTATAAATGGGCTATTTCCTGCCAGGAAAAGGGAATATCCACCTATAAGTATATGTGGTGGAAATTTAACCAGAATCTTGTCGGAATGGAAGTATACAGCGATTGGATGTTAAGGGCAAACGGCGCTTACGCACAGTATGGCGTTGATCCGGATAACGTCGGCTACGTTCCGTTCCCGAAGGTTTCAGCCGATTCTGAACAGTTATCACTGCTCGCGGACCGTTCATACGGTATCTGTAAGGGTGCCAAAAACGCTGAAGCAGCAGGATATTTTCTCAGATATTTCCTTGATTATGAAAACTATGATGAGGATGAAATGTTTGTAAGCAAGGATGCCGCAAAGGCGTTTAAAATGCTTAGAGATATCGATTGTAAGACCATAATGTCGGTTGAAGGTGAATGTCTCACATCATATTACGGAAGCCAAACCGACCAAACTTGTTATGATGTAATATTAGGCGGAGGATCTTCCCAGTTTGTTGTTAACCTTAAAAAATTCTCAACCGAAATGGATGCAGTCGTAAACTTCTGTAATGAAATTATTGATGATCTTGAGTAACATAGTTTGATTCCTATTGTAGTCATAGAGGAAGAACGTTATGAAAATTAAAAACTATAAACGATTTATTTCTGGTCTGTTATGTATCGTTTTGGCAGTAGCCTCAATTTCTGTTATCTTTTCTATATCCGTGTTTTCTCAGGAAATACCCGATATGACCGATATCAGAAATGATAAAAAGGTCAGTGTCGGCAAAAACCTATATAGTTTTGACGGTGCAACTCAAGCTGTTGCCGGTCAAGTGCCTGCCGATTGGATCCAACTTACGAGCAGTAACTGCAACTGGTTATGGGAAGTTGGCGGTTCACTTAACGGGACAACTCAACAGTGGAACGGCGGTCCCGGTGTGAATCTGGCGAATGACAACGGTTCCTGTGGTGTCGTTTTTCCCTCAACAACAGCGGCAGATTATGTTTTGTCCGTCAAGCTTCGTATAGGTCGTGAAGTTGGCTCATACGGACTAATGACAAATATCATAGATCCTGTGGCAAACGCTACAGGGGCTACCCTTTCGTACGTTACCCTTTCGACAAGTAACGGTAATACGACCGGTATAGCCGCGCAGTATAACCGCGTCGGTACCGGGCAGTATGACAAGATTGAATATACTTATTCCGAGATCGGAAACAATGGGAGTGCGTCAATATACCCGGGTGCTATCGTTACGATGAAAGTGTATAGTTGCAAAGGGTATACCTATTACTACATTGACGATAAACTTGTCGCTTCCGGTGCTCAGAAAGACCCTGAAAAAGAGCATAGTTTGTGCGGCGTGTATGGTTACAAGGCCAGCATGAGAATTCTCACTGTCAGCATTGATGAACTTGATACCGTGTCAGATATTACCGACGATGTAAAATTCACCATAGGCGAAGATCTTTACAGCTTTGATGCGGCTGAGGCAAGTAATATTCCTGCTGTGCCTTCCGATTGGACCAATCTTACTTCATCAAACTGCAACTGGTTATGGCATGCTGACGGAACCCTTTCGGGCAAAAACAGAGAATCAACCGGTAAGTCGATAGACTTATCTGCAAGTCCTTATGATACCGACCATACAGCCGGTGTCGTATTTCCCTCAGTAGGAGCACGCGATTATCTTCTGACTGTTCGTTTACGTATCGCCGCTGATCACGGCTCTTTCGGGCTTTTAACAAACATCAAGGATCCTGTGTCGGAGGCTACGGGAGCCACGTTGTCTTATGTGAGAATATCTACAAGCGGCGGTGTTACGACCGGTAACGTTGAACAGTATAACCGTGTCGGCAACGGTCAGTATAATAACAGGTCGTATACCTATAATGACGTAGGGAGCAATGTGGATAGCGGCAAGGGAGTATATCCCGGTGCTACCGTTACAATGCAGGCTTACAGTTGTAATGGTAAAACCTATTTCTATATAAACGACACTCTTGTCCTTTCCGGAGCACAGAAGGATCCTGAACAGATAAAGAGTTTATGTGGAGTTTTTTGCTACAGAACGGGACTTAATATTTTCTCGGTCAATATCAAAAAACTTATCATCGAAGATTCCGGGGCTGAACCGGAACCTCAGCCTGAACCTGAACCTGAACCCGAACCTGAACCTGAACCTGATCAGGGTGAATATCAGGATACCGATGCCGCCCCGGATATCAGAAGACAGCTTGCGTTAGATAAAAAGCTTTATTCATTTGACGGAGCGACTCAGGCGGTTGCAAATGAAATTCCGACCGGTTGGACTCAGCTAACGGCTGATAATTGTAGCTGGTTATGGAATACTGGCGGAACGCTCAAAGGCAGACTTGAACAGTGGAATGGCGGCAACGGTGTAATCCTCGCTCAGCCCGATAACGGTTCCGGCGGCGTTGTTTTTCCCTCGGTTAACACTTCAAACTACGCACTTACAGTTAAGATGCGTATCGGCAGTGAAAACGGATCTTTCGGACTTATGAGCAATATAACTGATCCGCTGTCAGAAGCTGTTGGCACGACCCTTTCATATATTACCCTAAAAACGACTGACGGTGTGACGACCGCTACGACGACTCAGTATAACCGAGTTGGTAATGGTCAGTATGATAAAAAGGAATACGATTATACTGACGTAGGTCCATATGGCAGTTCGGCAACAATCAGTCCGGGCGCTATCGTAACAATGCGGGTATATAATTACAACGGATATACCTATTATTACATAAACGACAAGGTTATATCCTGCGGTGAACAAAAGGATCCCAATTTGACCAAGAGCTTGTGCGGTGTTTATTGCTACAAATCAAATCTTAAAATCCTTACGGTCGATATCGATTCGCTCAAGTTGAAAACCGATACCTTCGATCCGGGTATCCATATTGCGACCTTCGATTTCGATACTTCCGACAAATTTAACGATTTCAAGACTGCAAACTTTACCGGTAGCATTGTTTTGCCCGACAGTCAGTTGCCGACCGCCTGTACGAGAACCGGCGCTTATGAGGACGGCAGCCACAGATGGTACGCGAATTACGGAGTTATCTCCAATCAAACGGCGTGGTATTGTAAGAACAACGGAAAGTATTATAACTTAGGTCAAAAGGTAAGTGCTTCCGAGATCGGTAAAAGCCCGACCTTTGTCGCCGTTTATGAAAGCGGAGAGGTCAATTTCAATAACATCGGTAATGATTTTGAATTCTATGTAAAGAACGGAGCTTCATACAGTACACCGATTGCAACAATAAAGGGTACCACCAATAAATATGTCAACATAACCGGGCAGGAAGGTTATAAAAATGCGGGATTGAATCTTTGTCTGTTCACAGAGAAGGATAGATTCCTCGGCTACAATACCGGAAAAACCTATAAGCTGACGTTCAAGTACAGACGGAACGATAACTGCGACGGTGATGCAAATTTGTTTTTCGCATTCGGTGCGGTTTCCTATGACTGGAGAGCAAAGCAGAATGCCGTAAGCAAGATAACTGTCGGAAAAGCAAAAGCGGGAATGAAAAATTTTGAAACTGTTACCGCTTATGTAACGGCTCCTGAAGAGAACGGTTTTTATACCGGCGGCAAGGAACCCGAATTTTATTCGAGAGCAATGGCGATAGGTGCCGAGTTCTCGGAAGGATATTCAATAGATTTCGATGATATTAAAATCGAATCTATCGGTCGCGAAAATGTTGCTGTAACGTTTTCTGTTCCGAGCAACAAGACCCAGACCGTCCAAATAGGTAAACCGGGCACCAAGCTCAATCTTCCAAGCTCACAAATCGATAAAAACACTCTTATAGAAGGCTGGTATACCGACAAAGAGTTTACAAAGCCCTTTACCTTAAAGACCTTCCCGAAAAAGAATATGACCGTTTACGGTCAAACTAAAGATCCGAAGGTAAGATACTACGGTTTTGAAAACTACCCATTCGATAGCGCGCCTAACGCTAAAAACCATAGAGCGATAGGCGAACACAATTCGATCAAAAAGGGAGTTTCTTCAGACGGAGACGGCTATGCGCTCAGGATAGACAATACTCATTCCGACGCGACTGAAGCACAGCAAACTGTTTGTCTGCCGATTAAAATTAAGCCAAACACAAAGTATGTAATATCCTACGATTTCTATTATGAAAAAATCGGAGATAAGACATCGGCTTGGTCAACGGTATTCTTTAACACTTCAGTTGTCGGAGAACCGTGGGAGGGGACTCAACTTAATATTACAAATAAAGACGAGTATGTTCCTGCGGCTCTTGAAGAAGGGAAATGGATGACCGGTTACGTTTACGGAACGACTACCGAGTATACATGGTCTAATTATCTCGTTCTTTTATTCAATGTTCCGATCGGCTCTGTACGTTACATTGATAATCTTGTTATCACCGAGGTTTCGGATAACGAGTGTATCGCGATGTATAAGCTCGGAAGCTTCCAGTCTCCCGAACCGACGATAGCAAAGAAAAACACGACCATCAATTTGCCGAAGGTAAAGCTTAGCGGAGATTATATCTTTATAAACTGGCTGCTTCGCAACGAAGATTACACCGAAAGCACTTATCTGCTTGATGAAGATACTGTTTTTGAAGGAAAAACAACAGTTAAAACAATCCGCGACGGATTTGAGAATACCGATTTTGGTGAACAGGGATTGTCCGCTTTTGGTCTTGACCCCGACTGGGAAATATACGATTCAAGCGGTAAAAATGCGTCAAACGTCAAGAGCGGTCGCTATTCACTACACCGCATGGGCAAGGATCCGCGTTTTGCAGCATATTGCGTCCACTTTAATGCGCCCGTAACCAAATATTCACTGGCGGTGGGGCAGGTTTACACCGTTTCCTTCTGGGCAAAGGTTGAAAATCCCGTCCATACATTGGGATCAATCGACGTTGCGTCTTGTATCTCTCTTGCAAACCCGTGGGATCTGTCGTCTGACAATTTCAACGTAGCAGCGATTTCTGACATAGCCGACGGAAAGTGGCATGAATTATCCTATACGTTTATGTCTTCAGGTGAATATCTGACACTTATAGTTCCGGGTAATCTCAGCATCTATATTGACGATCTCGTGATTGATTACACTCCTGATGCCGAAAGGTCAAAGAACTGCGAGTTTGAAGAATATATTCCCGCATTACTGACTGCCGACGGAAAGTATATAAAACCTGTAGTTACGAGCGATAAACTTGAAAAATTCCAGTTGGTAAGCAGAACACAAGAAGCATTATCGAGCGAAACGAATGATAATAATGTTTTGCTTAACGTCATAATCGTTTCCTCGATTATTGTTGCTGCCGGTGCAATAACAGGCGGAATTCTCCTGATCAGGAAAAAGAGAAGGAGGTGAAGCTTATGAAAAAAAACAGATTGATTTCCTTGTGTCTTTGCATATTCCTTTTGGTTTGCAGTATCGGATGTGGCGGCGAAACGGCGAAAATTTTAAGCGAGGACGACATAATCGGTGACGACGGTTGCTTCATTTATACCATCGTTTCAGCTGAAGGTAACTCTTCAATAAGCGGCGCCGACACCGAAGCCAAAAACCTTAAAAAGCAGATTGCCGAAACCTTTGATATAAAGGTCAATGACGGAATTGATAAGAAGATCAAGGCAAAATCCGATACCTATGAGATCCTGTTGGGCAATACCAACCGTGCCGAAAGCAAGAAAGCACTTAATACCCTTAAAGAAAAAAGGATCCAAAATGCCGACGACTGGATGATAAAGGTTTTTGATAAAAAGATCTGTGTCGTGTCGGTTTCGGATGATAATCTCCCCAAAGCGATCCGATACTTCATAGTCCATTACTGCACAAAGCTTTCGGATTTTTCAAAGCTTGACGGTGATTTTGAATACGTTGACGCAAAGACCTATGAAGTCGAAGACGTAAGTAAGGTCAAGATCGGTGAAAATAAAATCAGCGAATTTAAAATAATCACTTCTAAAGAAAAATCTTATCTTTTCACCAAAAAGGTAAATGAGTTTGTCAATATCTTCAAAGAAAAATACGGCATAAAACTTGAGAAGGCAATTGACAAGGATACCGAAGAGGGCAAGTATGAAATAATCATCGGCGATACGAACCGCGATTTAAGCTCTTCAAATAAGCCGACGGGCGAGAATTATATCATAGCCCTTATTGACACCAAGCTTGTCATAAACGGCGGAAGCGACGTCGCTATTGCGGCGGGAGTTCAAAAACTGCTCGATTTGGAGCGTGAAGCCCGCGAGGCGAGAAAGCCGTTCAGTATAGAAAAGGGCTTCAAGGAAGAAGCGGCGGTCAAGGTGACCGACGACCTTTATCAACTCGGATGGTCTGATGAATTTAACGGCTCCCTCAATAAAACGGTTTGGACCGACCCTATCGAGGGCGAAAAGAAATCTCCGTCTCCCAATGGCGGAACAACCTACCAAAAAGGTATTCAAAACGCATTTACGAGAGACGGAAATCTAATTCTTACCGGGAAAAGGCTTAACAATGTTGATTTTGAATCGACCGCTATTGTCTCTACAAACGCTTTTGCATTCCGCTACGGTGTTCTTGAAATCAGGGCAAAGCTTGCCCCTCCTCCATTGACGACTTGCTTATGGGGCTACGGTCCAACCTTCCAGATCGAGAACGGAAAGCGAACAACATCTCCTATCAAAAATAAAATGGAGATCGATATTCTTGAAAACTTCGGTCAAAAGGAATGGTTTGCAAGCAACGTTCATCAATGGTGGACTGATGGTTCGGAGCACACCTCGCTTGACGGTACAAAATTTGCCGAGCAAAAGAAGTATGTTTATCCCGAAGGTGAAGCCTTTTACAATGACTACCATATTTTCAGCTGGGAATGGACTCCCTATGAAATGGTGTTCTCAGTTGACGGTGAAGCATATTTCACCTATGACCTTGTAACTGCCGATGATTACGGGTTTATGCAAACTCCGGTTGATCTTCGTTTTTCGGCAGGGTATGCGTCTTCGACCTATCACCTTACAAAAAAATACGAGGATGACGTTCCAAAATCGGCTGAATGCCTTATAGACTATGTTCGTATCTATCAGAACAAACAGTATGACAGTCTTTTATGGCTAAGTCCCATAAATAAATAGTCATAAACAGGATTTACCGGCTGTTTTCAGTCGTGGATATAGTAAATCAAAATATTAAAAAAGGAGTTAAATTATGAAAGGTTCAAATTTCAATCGGCTAATCTCAATCACGCTTTGTATCGCTATTGTGATATTGGCGTGCCCCGCGTTTGCCTCGCTGACTGCTATGGCAACCGCACCCGCTAATTCAAACGATATAGCGGAATTCGTTGAAGTCGGTGAAAATCTTTACTCTTATGACGGTGCTACAGAGCAGATTGACACCACAGTTCCAAACGACTGGACTCAGCTTACAAGTTCCAACTGTAACTGGTTGTGGAATCCCGGCGGCACGGTTGAGGGTACTACTCAAGCGGATAATGGCGGTCCCGGCGTAAACATTAATAGTTCGAGTGCCAGCGGTGCCATTGTATTCTCGGCCCCGAACACAGCGGATTATGTCCTGTCGGTTCGTTTTCGTATAGCTCAGGGGAGTGGCGCTTACGGACTTATGACCAATATCGCCGACCCGCTCTCAAGTGCTACCGGCGCAACACTTTCGTATATTTCCCTTACCACATCGAACGATGTGACTACCGGAACCGTAACGCAGTATAACCGCCAAGGTGGAGGTCAGTATGATTCAAGCAGTTATACCTATTCTGAAATAGGAAACTCCGGCAGCGCATCTATATATCCGGGCGCTATCGTAACTTTGAAGGCGTATAGCTTTAAAGGTTCTACCTACTTTTATGTCAATGATGAATTGGTTGCATACGGTGCGCAGAGAAATCCGGAAACAATTAAAAGCCTGTGCGGTGTATATACAAGCGGCGCAAAACTCCGAATTGTTGCCGTCAGCATTGATGCCTTGCAGACTAACGACATCAGAACGAAAGTCTTTGCCGGGAAGACGCTTTATTCCTTTGAGGGAGCTACAGAGGCGGTTGCCGACGCAGTCCCGACCGGATGGACTCAGATGACAGATGCTAATTGCAGCTGGCTCTGGCAGCCGGGCGGCACGCTTAAGGGCAAGATAGAGCAGAATAACGGCGGAAACGGCGTAGTAATGTCGAACGAAAGCGGAAACGGCGGTGTTGTATTCCCCTCGATTAACACTTCAAACTATGTTTTGACCGTTAAAATCCGTATCGGCAGAGAATACGGTTCTTACGGACTGATGACCAATATCGCCGATCCGATTGCAAACGCTACCGGCGCAACGCTTTCCTATATTTCTTTAAGTACGTCCGATAGCGTTACTACCGGTTCAGCGGTTCAGTATAACCGTGTCGGTAGTTCGCAGTATGACAGGAATGAATATGCTTACGATAAAATAGGCAACTCCGGCAGCGCACCGATATATCCCGGCGCAGTTGTAACTATGGAAGCATACAGCTATAACGGTTATACCTATTATTATATCGACGACGAATTTGTTTCCTATGGTAAACAGTACTTCTATGATCCCGATAAGAGCTTGTGCGGAGTATATGCAAGCGGTACCACCCTTAAAATCATAGACGTCAATATCAACGAAGCTGTAAGCAGGGATATAACCGAGAGAGCAACCGTTGGCTCAAATCTTTATTCCTATAACGGCGCTACAGAGCAGACCGATACCACCGTTCCGTCTAACTGGACTCAGCTTACAAGCTCTAACTGCACATGGCTCTGGAACACAGGTAGTACTGTCGTCGGCACAACTGCGTCGAACAACGGCGGTCCCGGTGTAAACCTTACAAGCAACAGCAACGGTGCCGGCGGCGTCGTATTTCCTTCGGTCAACACTTCGAATTATGTTCTTACCGTTAAATTCCGTATCGCCAGCGACCACGGTTCGTACGGTCTTATGACCAATATCGCAGACCCGATTTCAAATGCTACCGGAACAACGCTTTCTTATATTACTTTACCGACAGGCGGTGCGGTAGCCGGAACAGCAACTCAGTATAACCGTGTCGGAAACGGACAGTATGACATAACAGAATATGAATATTCAAAGGCCGGAAGCACGAGCAGTACACCGTATTATCCGGGCGCTATCGTAACCATGAAAGTATACAGTTTTAACGGCTGTACATATTATTACATCAAGAATGACGACAGCACCCCGAAAACAAGCTCGTTTGAATTATTGGCTTGCGGCGCTCAGAAAGACCCGAATCTTACTAAGAGCTTATGCGGCGTATACTGCTATAACACGACTCTTCGCATTACTGCCGTCAGCATTGACGCTCTTAACGCGGTTATCCCCGAAAATACTATCGCCGACTTTGACTTTGAAGATGACTCCTATACCGTCGGCGCACCCAATTGTGACGGCGACCAGTGGTCGGTAGAATACGACTCCGGAGCAGATAACCATTACTTACAGCGTGCTGCGGGCAACAGCGCCTGGTATTCATGGGGCTTCACCCTTCCGAACACCGAATTATTGCCCGGCAGGACATATAAAGTATCCTTTAAGGCAAGATCAAACAAAAACGTATTCCTTGATTATTCCGTTCTTTCCTCCGGTGCCTACACTTCATTCTGTCCCGACATCTATTATATCGATAAGAATAGCGAACTCTTAACCGCAAACACTTGGAAATCAATCGAAACCTATATTACCGCGAAAGATGATACGCGCGGCAGAAATGCTTACTTCCGTATTCTCACAATGCTCTGGAACGGAACCGTTCTTGACTTTGACGATATCGTTATCGAAGAAGTTCAGGGTATGAGCTTCTGCGAATACGGCAACAAGTACGCTAAACCTCATATTGTTGAGGAAGACGGCGCAACATTAACCGCTTTGCCCGGCGATCCCGAGCGTGAGGGATATATCTTTAACGGCTGGTATCTTGACGGTGCGGCACTTACGACCGGCACGACTGTTAAGGGATATAAGAAAGCGTATGCTAACTGGACTGCGGCAGTAACAAGCAAGAACGATATCTCAAATATCACAACCACCGGAACTACAAATCTCGGTCTCACCGTTACAAATGCAAATGCATACCCCGTTAACTTTACCCTTGCAATGTCAGGCAGCGGCAGCGTTAAGGTATCTATATTCACCGGAATAACGGGCAGCTCCTCAACCGCTAAGAGCGTCGTCTGGGAGAGAACCTTTACAACCGGCGGCGATATAGGCGCGCTTATTAAGCCAAATACGATAAAGAGCGGAAGCACGACCGGAAACAGACTATATGTAACCGTTTCCAAGTCCGGCAGCCCGACCTTCACTATCAGTAACTTTGTTATCGGTGCCGAAGGCGCTCCGACGGCACGCACCGCCCAATTCGACGTTGACGGCGACGGTTCTGCCAATATAATCGACCTTATCGTTCTTAAGAGAATGGCGGCAAGCGGCGAGCTTCATAAGGACAAAACATGGCTTGCAGATATCGACGATAACGGATTTATTGCTACTGCGGACGATATGACCGAGCTTATCAAGGGACTTCTCGGCTCTAACGTTACAGCAACAAAATATGGCAGAGACCTTGTCTGGAATGAAGAGTTTAACGGCAACTCCATAAACACTGAACACTTTAAGTTCCCCTATGACAGTGAAGGCATTTACAGTACCGATCCTGACAATATTAAAGTTTCCGGCGGTAACCTTAATATCAACGTAACAAGAGCCGACGGATACAGTCTTGCAAAACCGGCATCTGTGAACACAGACGGAAAGCTTTCCATGCAGTACGGTTATCTTGAAATAAGAGCAAAGGCATCCTTATTGGAAAATCATAGCACATGCTTCTGGCTCTACAGCGGAAATACGGGCGACCATTCCGGCAACTACGGCGAGGTCGACATCCTCGAAAGCGACGAGTATGGCGACGGCTTCAGACCGAATATTCATGTTTGGGACTGGGAGAACGGACGCATCGCGCAGTATTCCTCTAATTTCACAAAATATACCTACAGTTCAAGAGGATTCAATAAGACAGAGTACCATATCTATGGCTTTGAATGGGATGCAAACGGTATGAAATTCTATGTTGACGGAACACTTATTGCAAGTGCAACCACCGCTCAACTTACTGCTTATAATTCCAATTATGGCGATATTATGGATGATTTCTATTGCCTCAGAATGTCGAACACGATGTTCGAAGGACTCGGATATTACGACGCTTTACCGACCTGCAGTATCGACTATATCAGACTGTATCAGAAATCGGGCGAACAGTATAAGATAAACGGCGTCATTCAGTAATACTTTTTATGCGGAAATAAGCCGCGTAACTGCAAATCGTGTGCGCCCCGAAAGGGGCGCACACATCCAAAATAGTGGTTTAACATAAGATTAAGTTCGTGTGCCTGTAAATTTCAATACTAAGTTATAATACATCTGATTTACTATTGAAATTTACAAGCATTGTTTGCGGAGTGGAAATGAATGTTAAGAAAAGCAACAAAAACCAATAGATTCCGTTATAAAGAGGAAATCGGACAAAATCCGTATTGCGGAATTATGAGTTTTCAGCATTTTCGCGGAGAAAAGCTATATTCGGACATTGTTGTAAAACCCGAAAATAAAATGTGCGAAACAGAAAATGTGGAATGTTATCCTATACCACAATATGTCGAACAGAAAGGGCGTTCACAGGGTTTTTACCCTGATAACACAGTAGCATATATAAGAGTTTTATGGAAAGAATTTGAACCGCAACAGAATGATTTTCGCTATGAATTCATTGAAGATATACTGAATAATGCCGGAAGCAAATCCCAGACGGTTATCTTCAGGTTAATGCCCCATAGTACAAGGGAAGAGGATGATGTTCCCGATTGGCTTAAAGGTTTAATTCCCTGCCCGGAAAGACCGGCGGGCAAGAGGGTAAAGGATTCGCCGACCGATCCTCTTTTTATAAAGCTTTTTTGCAAGGCAATAAAAAAACTTGGGGAAAGATTTGATGACGATCCGGTTTTTGATGCGATAGATATTTCTGTTCCCGGTGCCTGGGGTGAAGGATATAATCTGCACCTTTACAGCAAAGATGATATACAAAGCATTTTTGATACTTATATCGAAGCTTTTCAAAATACGCAGTTGATTTCGCAATTTGAGCATACCGATATTTTGAATTATGTTCGTAAAAAACGTAATATAGGGTGGCGAGCGGACGGATTGGGAAATCCGTATCACATAGACAAACTGTATCCGCCCTGAATTGAAAAAATCTCGGATTTCTGGAAAACTGCGCCGGTTTCCTTTGAATCATTCTGGTGGATGACAGAGTGGAAACGGCAGGGCTGGGATATTGATAAAATCATTGCTAAAACGCTCGAATGGCATATTTCGTCCTTCAATCCGAAATCGTTTCCGATACCTTACGAATGGAAAGATAAAGTTAAAAACTGGCTTTTGAAAATGGGATATCATTTTGCCGTATCTTCGGTTTCTTTTCCCCAAAATGTAAAACCGAACGATACTATGGAAATAGTTTTGAATATCGAAAACGTCGGAGTAGCACCTTCGTATCATAGAATACCGTTATATGTAAAACTTAAATCGAACGAAGAATATGTATTTAAGACGGACATTGATATAACAAAATGGATGCCCGGTAAACATAATAACGACATTTATATCGATATTCCTGCGAACATAAAAAAAGGAAAATACAGTGTTGAGATTTCGATTTATGATGATATCGTAAAAAATGTTTATTTTTCTACAGACGCCGCCTTTGCCGACGGATGGTACAACATAGCAGAGATAAATATTTCAGATTAAGACATAGTAAGAAACTTTGATAAAACAGTGCCTGTTCAGTGGCAGAACGGAGTAAGAATGAAAACTTGTGAAATACATATCCGTGACCCGTTTGTTTTAGCGGAAAACGGAAAATATTATCTTTACGGAACAAGGGCAGGAAACTGGGGAACCAAAACGAGCGGTTTTGACGTTTATGTTTCAATCGATCTTGAAAACTGGAGCGAGCCGAAGCCATGCTTTGATTCTGCCGCCTACGGGCTTAATGACGGATGCAACTGGGCACCGGAGGTACACAAATATAAAGGCGAATACTATATGTTTGCCACCTTCTCGGAGAAATCAAACTGCAATAAGAAAACCTATATACTAAAATCCTCAAGTCCCGAAGGTCCTTTTGCTCCGCACAGTAAAGGCGCCGTAACGCCAACCGAATGGGAATGCCTTGACGGAACGTTTTATTTAAGCGAGGATAATAAACCTTTCGTTGTGTTCAGTCACGAGCATACGCAGATTATCGACGGAACGATATGTTACGCTCCTTTAAGCGATGACCTTACTGAGCGTATCGGTGAACCGCAGGTGCTTTTTTCCGCGTCTTCGTCGGGTTGCTCCGACCCCTACGGAAATGAAAAGCACTATGTTACAGACGGACCGTTCCTTTTCAGGAGCAAATCAAACCAACTCTTTATGATATGGTCGACCTTTATCAAAAACCAGTATTCCGAATGCATAGTTAAATTTGCGGGCGGAAAACTCGGAGGAAAACTTACCCACCTTACTCCGCTAATCAACAACGACGGCGGACACGGTATGATTTTTAATGCAGGGGAAAAGATCTATCTTACCCTGCACAGACCCAACACGCCGGGAAAAGAGCGCCCCGTTTTTATCGAGATAAATGATCAGGGCGATAGTTTTACTGTGGGTTGAAAGGGAGGAACAACAATGAAAAGTAAGGAAATGTTCGGCAACGCCTTGTGGGTCTCCCCAAACGGTAATTGCGATACCCCTTACATAAGAGGCGAGTTTTCTTTGTCGGGTGGCGTCCGAAAAGCGGAAATAACTATTTGCGGACTCGGCTTTTTTGAATTATCCTTCAACGGCAGGCGGGTCGGCGACGATCTTTTTGTTCCGGTTACATCCGATTATCATTTTTATGAGGAACAACTCTGTTATAAAAAACACGGCGAAGAACTCTCTCACCGCATTTATTGCCTGAAGTACGATGTGACAGAGTATCTTAGGAGTGAAAACTGTATAGGAGTTTTGCTGGCGCCCGGCTGGTATAAAAACAATCAGCGTGCATCCTACGGTGAAGTGAAATTATGCTTTGCGTTGCGGGTAACCTTGAAAAACGGCGAAACTGTCGAAATTCTGTCTGGTGATTGGCTTAAATGGACGAAAAGCCCGATTGTTTGGTACGGATTTTACAACGGCGAGGCGCAGGATTATAACAAGATTCGTCTTGACGGCTGGGATACCGTAGGTTTTACTGGGGGCGAATGGGCTGACGTTCAAACCGTACCCGCTCCTGAAACCGACTATTATATACAGGACTGTCCTGCCGACAAGGTGATTCGCTACATTACGCCGAAATTCGTCCGAGAAACGGAAAACGGGTTTGTTTACGACTGCGGTGAGAATATAAGCGGTACACCAGTTTTGCGTGCAAAAAACAATTTCAGCGAGAAAATTACGCTGAAATGCGGTGAACGGCTTAACGGGGACGGCACTCTCGACGATAAAACGACCCATTGGCAAAACAGTGAGTTTATTACCGACGGCACCGAACGAACATACCGTCTTCGTATGATGTGGTACGGTTTTCGGTATTTTGAAGTGAGCAAAAATGCTGAACCGGTCAACTGTGCGGTGATTCATTCTAATACACCTGTAACTTCCGGATTCTCCTGCGATGTTCCGCTACTTAACTGGCTTTATGAAACTTTTATCCGCACCCAACTTAACAACATGCACAGCGGCATACCCTCCGACTGTCCAACTCTTGAAAAGAGAGGATATACAGGTGACGGACAGCTATTGTGCGAGTGCGGTATGATGATGCTTGATTCAAAGAAATTCTACCGCAAATGGATAGAAGATATTTTCGATTGTCAGGATAAAAAGAGCGGACACGTTCAGTATGCTGCACCGTATTTTCGTTCGGGCGGAGGTCCGGGCGGATGGGGATGCGCCATAATCGAGGTGCCCTATACCTACTATCAGATATTTGGTGATGGTGAGCCGCTTAAAAAAAGCATACCGAAAACTCTAAAATACTTTGATTATCTTGACGCCCACAGTGAGGATGACCTTGTTGTGAGCGACCAGGAAGGGGAATGGTGTTTGGGCGACTGGTGCGCCCCTGAAAAGACGCTTATTCCCGAGCCGTTTGTCAACACTTACTTTTATATAAAGAGCATTGACCGTGTGCTTGAAGCCTGCGAAGTGTTCGGCGAAGATAAGTTAAAAGAAAGCTTGAAAGCAAAGCGGGATAAAAAGGTTTCGGCAATTATAAGGCGCTATTATAATGAAAAAACAGGCGATTTTGCCGAAAATATCCAGGCCGCTAACGCATTCGCTCTCGATTTAGGACTGGGCGACGAGCGGACGACGAATAACCTTGTTTCGCATTATGAGAAGATAAAAGCATATGACACAGGGATTTTTGGTACTGACATTCTAACGAGGATTCTCTTTGAAAAAGGATATTCGCAACTGGCTTTTGATCTTTTAACGAGCGATAGCAAGTATTCCTTCAATACATGGATGAAAAGCGGCTGCACAACACTTCCTGAAAACTGGAATTTTGAACGTTCTCAGGATCACCCGATGTTCGGCGCCGTAACAAGGTATCTCTTTACCTATATTCTCGGTATAAGATGCATAGAGGCGGGCTATGGAAAGGTCCTTATAAAACCTTGCTTTGTTGACGGTATCAATAATGCCAAGGGGTATATTACCACCGAACACGGAAAACTGTCGGTGGGGTATCAGCGGTCAGGAAAATACTTGCTTATCGAAACCGAAATACCCAAAGGTATCAGCGCAAGAATCAGCATAGGTGGCGATGAAAAATTTCTTTCACAGGGCAAGAGTAAAATAATAGTTAATTAAAGGAGTCAATTATGGATAAATTCAGCGAAAACGTTGTTCCGTCAAGCAATCAGAACAACGGCAGATTTTTCAGATTCGGAAGCGAAAAGGGTATAAAGATACTTTTTGCCGGAAATTCCGTGACAAAGCACGCACCCAAGCCTGAAATCGGCTGGGAAAAGGACTGCGGTATGGCGGCATCCTCAATAGAAAACGATTACGTTCATCTTTTTATGGATAAGGTTTATAAACTCGACTCACAAGCCTCCTTTATGATAGCGCAGGTGGCGGATTTTGAAAGCCAATGCACCTGGAGACCCGAGATAATCGACGCCTACCGTGAGGCGGAAAACTATGATGCTGATATCGTAATTATGTTTTTCGGCGCCAATGTTCCGCTTTCTTACGATACTAACGAAAACCCGAAAAAAACGTTCGGCGAAGCGGTCGAGGAACTCAGAAACATATTATCAAATAACGGAAAGTCCACCGTTTTTATTTCACAGGGCTTTTTCGGCAGAAAAAAACTTGACGCCGAGAAAAAAGCGGTTGCCGAAAAATACGGCGACACCTATATTTCTCTAGAACACATTATTCATAGGGATGAAACCCATGGTATATTTAATCATCCGAGCGATTGTGGTATGAAAGAGATCGCCGAAACATTTTTTGAGAGTGTAGAGCCGGAGATAAAAAGATTGCTTGCTTCAAAATAGGAGGGTTTAAGATAATGAGCCGTAGAATAAACTTACCCGATGTTTGGGGACAGGGGCAGATCTTCGCTTTCAGCGGTCTTGAGGGCGAATGCCGCTATGGTGAAAACCTATGCGGCACCCTTATGGCGGACTGCCTCGGAATAGAATTTCGCAACCTTTCCGATAAAGAAAAAAGGGTGTTTTTTGCCGTTTTGCTTAAAGGTGTTTACAACATCTACTATAAATGCGTGACCTCGGATATGATAATTGCGGATATAAAAGATAAAAACGGCGATGTTTACGGGCTTGATATATTTTTTGTAAATCAAAACACATTCGTCCTTAAAGCTAAAAAACCGCTGGATGCAAATCTTTTCTTTGACCATAGTGTTATAACCGAAGAAAAGGGAAATGCAACCGTTTACAGAAGCGGTGAAGATATCTTCTCCGTTGCCAAAAGGTGCATAGGTGATAATATTTCGGTTGCCGTTTCCTACGGTAATAATGCCGAAAGCAGTGCAATAAAAGCGTTAGATACCGATTGTGACGCCCTGAAAATCAGCAGAATAAAATTCTATGAAGATCTCCCAAGACCCGCATTTAAGGATGTAAACGAAGAAAAACTTTACTATAAGTGCTATTCTGTTCTTCGTTCTACCGTCTATTCACCGTCAGGTAAAATGCACTACCATTCGCTCACACCTAACCGTTTTCCGCACCGGGGAGTATGGTTGTGGGACACCGCTTTTTTGATAACCGGCTTTAAGTACATTTCATACGATATTGCAAAGCAGGCGGTGCGCTCTATTCTTGAATGTTCAAGGGACGACGGTTTCCTGCCGCACATGACGACCCCTACATGGCAATCGAATATCACTCAACCGCCGGTTCTTGCTTGGGCGGCGTTGCATTTATATAATTTCGGCAAAGACAGCGGATTTCTTTCAGATACTTACGACCGCCTTGAAAGGTACATAGAATGGGATATGAAAAACCGAGATATAAACGGTAACGGGCTTCCCGAATGGGTCGTTTCCGATGATCCGTTTTGTCGTTGCGATGAATCCGGAATGGATAATACGCCCCGTTTTGACGGTGTCGACGAAATGGACTGCATTGATTTTGCCTCTTTCCTTGCAAACGAAATGAGATGCCTCTCCGAAATTGCCGGAATTATCGGCAAAACAGAAAAAAGCGAAATTTGGGCGGAACGCTATCAGAATATCAAGGAAAAAATCAACGCTTATTTGTGGGACGAAGAAGACGGATTTTATTATGACAGAAAGGTATCGGACGGAAAATTCCATAAGGTGAAATCGGTTGCTTCGTTTATTCCGCTGTTTGCAGGCATTTGCGATAAAGAAAAAGCCGAAAAACTTGTTGCTCATCTGAAAGATCCGAAAGAGTTTGCCACGGCGTTTCCTATCCCCAGCGTATCGGCTGACGATAAAACCTATCATACCCGTGATATGTTCCGCGGAACGGTATGGCTTAATTTTAACTATCTTATCGAAACAGGACTTTTGGAATACGGATATATAAAAGAGGCGGAGAAACTGCGACAAAAAACCGTGGACACCTTGAAACACTGGTATTTAAACGACGGCGTTTTGTATGAGTTTTATGATAGTTTGAACGAGTTTTCGCCTTCAAGACTTTCAAGAAAAGGAACGCCGCTTTGGCCTTATATGCCTCAAATCCGTTATCAGTCTGTCAGGGATTTTTCATGGGGTGCCTGTGCGGTCATAGAGTTTTTATCTGCAAACATTAATGAAAAGGGAAAATAAAATGAAAGATAAACTATGTTTTGCGGTATTTGCCGATCTGCATTATAAGCAGGGAATGTATATACCGTCTGTTTCGAATATAGAAGCGGTATTGAAAAGAATAAGAGGTTTTAGATTATGAAAATCAAGTTTTCGGTTTGTTCGGACTATCATCTTCATCCGCAGTACCCTATCACCGCCGACGGATTGAAAACGATCATCGAAAGAGCAAAGGAAAACAAGGTCGACGCAATGCTTCATTGCGGAGATTTTGTTATCGACCTTAAAAATCAAAGGAATGCGCTCGATATGTTTCTCAATAACGACGCGAACATTCCCGCATTCGGATGTTACGGCAATCACGAATTGGAACTGACCGCAACACTCGAAGAATTGAACGCCGCTTACGGCGTTAAAAACAGTTATTACTATCTTGACTTAAAAGGCTTTCGTTTCGTCATAACCGACGCTAACTTCTATGAAAAAGACGGAGAGATTTTCAGATATTCGGGTTTTTCGGTCGGAGGACCGGTTGGCGGCTACGATCATAACCGATTAGGTGCGGAACAACTTGACTGGTTAAAAGATACGCTTATAAATTCGCCCTATCCCTGCATAATTTTAAGTCACGCAAGCCTGTTAGGTAAACCGGGCAGCTCGAGAGATTCCGATAAGGTCAGGGATATTATAAGTGAAGTAAACAAAAAAACGCCAAAAAAGGTGCTTATGTGCCTTAACGGGCATCATCATTCGGATTCTATTGATGTTTTAGATAATGTTGTTTATTTTAATATAAACGCAGTATATATGGGCGGATGGAAAAAAGAAAAACACGATAAATTTCCGAGGGAATTCAGCGAGAAATACAGATCCGCCGATAATTGCGCTTTCTTTAACGATCCGCTGAATGCGATCGTTTCGGTAGACAGTGAAGGCGTTATTGACATAGAAGGTATGGAAACAACCTATCTTTACGGTGTTTCGGCACAGGATATAGGATTGCCGCTTCATGTGGCGATCGGTGATCTGGTGCCCCGCATTTCAAGTGCGCATATAGAATTAGACTAAACGAAAATAACAGGCAAATAAACATTTGGTGGAATATATGAACAAAAAATTAAAAGTCGTCCTTATAGGCGCAGGCAACAGGGGAATTACCTACACGGATATTATGGCGAAATATCCCGAAAATTTTGAGGTCGTCGCGGTTGCCGAGCCGATAAAAAGCAGACGGGATCATGTAAAAGATCGGCATAATATTGATGAAAAATATTGTTTCGAGGATTATAAGCCGTTGTTAGAACTCGGCAAAATTGCCGATATTGCCGTTATATCAACAATGGACAGAGAGCATTATGACGCAACAATGCAGGCGATCGGGCTTAAATATGATGTTATGCTCGAAAAGCCCATAGCGCCCACGGCGAGCGAATGCCTTGAAATCACAAAATCGGCAAAGGAAAACGGCGTTAAGATCCTTATTTGCACCGTACTGCGGTACACGGCTTTCTTCAATAAAATCAAGGAAATAATCGATTCGGGAACGCTCGGCAGGGTCATGGCTATCGACCATACCGAAGCGGTTGGGAATATACATCAGACCCATAGCTTTGTGCGTGGAAACTGGGGCAACTCGAAACGGAGCTCCTCGATGCTTTTGCAAAAATCCTGCCATGATATTGATATTCTTGAATGGCTTATCGGAAAGAAATGCAAAAAAGTCCAGTCCTTCGGCACAAGGAGCTTTTTCACAAGGGAAAATGCTCCGTCGGGCTCGGCGGAATACTGTATAGGCGGCTGCAAATACGGCGAAAGCTGCCCTTATAACGCCGTGAAGCTTTACCTTGATGATAAAAAGAATTACTGGTTCCGTTCAACAAGCACGAGAGAAGACGCACCGTCCGACCAAACGGTCGAAAATGCGCTTCGGAACACGCAATACGGAAAATGCGTTTATAAATGTGATAACGATGTTGTGGATCACCAGACCGTAAATATGTTTTTTGACGGTGATGTAACCGTAACGTTTAATATGAACGCTTTTTCAACCGGCGACAGGACTATACATATAATGGGCACAAAATGTGACTTATATGCCTCAATGAACGGCAACGATACACCGATACGCATAGTAGACCTTATAACAAAAAAAGAAACGGTTATACCCGTAAGCGGTAAGGACGGTATAGTCGGCGGTCACGGTGGCGGCGATGAGGGAATAGTAAACACACTTTATGATTATATTTTGGACAACTACCGGGGCAACCGCGTACCGGAAATTGAAGAATCCTGCTATAATCACATGATCGTTTTTGCGGCGGAAAAATCCAGAGAAAACGGCACCGTCGAGGATGTTGACAAATTTTTAGCCGATTTGTGACAGTCTGACGGCTTATAACATAGATTTTAACTCTTTTACGAAAGGAATTCGTTAAAAATATGAAAGAGATCGTTACCTTTTCGGATATTATTCTATATTGGGATATAAAAGAGCGCAGGTCGAAAGATACGCAGTATTATACCTATCTTGACGGAGAACTTGCGAACGAGAGCAATAAAACACATGTAACTCTTCGCAATATCCTTACAAAAACTGCCGAGGTGGAAATTTACACAGACAGTGAAAAAAGAGAACTGTTTTATAAAAAGAGTTTCACAATGCCTCAAAAGCAACGCTTTATAGATGTTACCTTCGGTGGTGAAGTTATCGGTTATCAGGATAAAAAGGCAAGAAAAGCAACCGCCGTTACGATCGTCGGGTTTGACGATGAACACCGAATTTCAAATGTTTCGTTCAAGAACACCGTGATATATAACGGACACTCCTCGGAAAACAAAATTTCGACCTGCAAAGAATAGAAAATCTTTCTATCAGCAATTTGACGGTAAAATGATCCGGAAGGTAAAAAGGGGGTTTTTGAATGTTATCGGAAAAATGTATCGGCAAAGAATCAAACGGATATTATGTCATCAATAAACAATGGGCACAAGAGAAGCTCAAACGAATTCCTGCATTTGAAGGCGGAGAGTTTGACGGGCTTTATTACGGTGGAGACGGCAGTATAATTGCGTGTATAAATGATTCTAAAGAGGAACATATCTATAAATATATAGAAAAACTTCAAAACTGTCATTATACCCGGATTTTTAAGAATTCCATTAACGAAAACGATTTTTATACATTCTCAAACGGCGAGAATAAAATACATTTTTACCTTATAAATTCTCTAAAAACCGTCAAAGTGATCGCCGAGCCATTCTATGATTATTCGACATTCACGGAAGAAAAGAATATAGTCAAACCTGCTATTATTGCAAGTTCTGTATGTGATAGAAACTTTTATGTAAGACTGCCGGACAATACATTGGTCGTTATTGACGGCGGCTGGCGTATTGAGGACTGGTCGCTTTATGACCATTTTAAACTGCTACACGAAACATACGAAGAAATGCGCGATATACTCGGAGGAGCAGAAACTGTACATATACCGCTATGGCTTGTGACCCACGCTCACACCGATCACGCAAGAATGCTCGAAATGCTTTACCAGACCGATATAAAAGATAAATTTGTAATTGACAGAATTCTTTTTAATTTTCCGGCTGAAAACCATATTTTTGATTTCCCGCCTCTCACCGAAGAAAAAATCTCGGAAATGAGCGTCAATCTCCAAAAATGGCATAACGAAGCTGGCAAAGATTTCTCTTATGACCGTATTTTTTATAACTGCCCTTTTCCTCTTTACGATGATCCGAGATATGATCTTAAATGCCGCGGTTTTTTCAAAGAATACAGTGCGGTAAAAATAAAGGCACACGATGGAATGAAATTTTCGCTTTCGGGCGTTGATTTTGAGGTTTTGCATACGCCGGACGACGATATGCCGACGATTTTTGAAACGATCAACGACACATCGGTCATAGTGAAGATGACCTATCGGAATTCGTCAATGCTTTGGCTCGGCGATATGGGACCCATGCCGAGCGATTCCTGCGTTCAAATGTACG
>JAGAAE010000147.1 GCA_017615405.1 Clostridia bacterium
CTATGGAGGAACGTTTATGAAGGAAAAACTTGAAGCCATCAAGCAGGCGGCGGTCGAAGCCGTCAAAAAGGCGATCTCCGAAAAGGAGATCGAGGACTTAAGGGTCCTCTATTTAGGCAAAAAGGGTGAACTCACCGCCATTTTAAAGCAAATGGGCGGTCTCTCCCCCGAAGAAAGACCCAAGATGGGGCAGCTCGTCAACGACGCGAAATCCTACGTCGAGGAGCTTGTTTTAAAGAAAAAAGAAGAGCTTAAAGCTAAGGCGACCGAGTTAAAGCTCAAAGCCGAAACGATCGATATCACCATGCCGGCAAAGACAAGAGAAACCGGAAAACTTCATCCGCTCAACACCGTTCTCGACGATATGATAGATATCTTCCAGTCGATGGGCTTTGACGTTCTTGACGGTCCCGAAGTCGAGACCGATCACTATAATTTCGAGTGTCTCAACGTTCCCGCCGATCATCCGGCAAGGGATATGCAGGATACCTTCTATTTAGGCGAAAATCTTATTCTTCGCACACAGACCTCCGCCGCGCAGGTCAGAACGATGGAAACAAGGAAGCCGCCCATCCGTATCATCTGCCCGGGAAGGGTTTTCAGAGCCGACGAGGTCGACGCGACCCACTCCCCCGTTTTCCACCAGATAGAGGGTCTTGTCGTCGACAAGGGCATAACCATGTGTGACCTTAAAGGCGTTCTCGAACAGTTCGCCCGCGAGATCTACGGTCCCGAAACCAAGGTCAAATTCCGTCCCTCCTTCTTCCCCTTCACCGAGCCTTCGGTCGAGGTCGACGTAACCTGCTCGGAATGCGGCGGAAAAGGTTGCCGTGTTTGCAAGGGAAGCGGCTGGATCGAGATCTTAGGCGCCGGAATGGTGCATCCGAACGTTCTTAGAATGTGCGGCATCGATCCGGACGTTTACAGCGGGTTTGCCTTCGGCATCGGTCTTGACCGCCTTACCACGACAAGATACAAGATAAGCGATATCCGGCTTTTGTTTGAAAATGACAAGCGTTTTCTCGAGCAGTTTTAAGGAGGGCGGACGTTATGAAAATTTCACTTAACGCATTAAAATATTACGTTGATATAAACGTTCCGGTCGAGGAGCTTTGCGAAAAGATGACCCTTGCCGGTTTCGAGATCGAAAGCATCGAAAAACAGGGCGAAAACCTCAGAAACGTCGTCGCCGCAAGGATCGTCAAGATAACTCCGCACGAGGACAGCGACCATTTGCAGGTATGCCAGATGGACGTCGGCAAGGACGAGCTTGTTCAGATCGTCACCGGCGCACAGAACATAAGCGAGGGCGATCTTGTTCCCGCCGCGCTTGACGACAGTTATCTGCCGAACGGTATGCACATCGTCGCCGGCAAGCTTCGCGGCGTTCCATCGAACGGAATGCTCTGCTCGGGTGAAGAACTTTGCCTGACCGAAGCCGACTACGAGGGCGCGAGCGTCTACGGAATAATGATCCTCCACGAGGAAAATTGTAAGCCCGGCACCGATATGAGGGAGGTCTTGGGGCTTAACGATTATATTATCGACTTCAAGATCACGGCAAACCGCCCCGACTGCAACTGCTTTATCGGGGTTGCAAAGGAGATCTCGGTCGTACTCGGCACCGCCTTCAAGCTCCCCGCGACCGACTACAAGACGGTCGGCGAAAACATTGACGATTATATCTCGGTCGAGGTCAAAAACTATGACCTTTGCCCGCGTTATATCGGAAGATTTGTTAAAAATCTTCGCATAAAACCGTCGCCTGACTGGATGCAGAAGGCGATAACCGCTTCGGGTATGAGACCCATCAACAATATCGTTGATATAACAAACTTTGTTATGCTCGAAACGGGTCAGCCGATGCACGCATTCAACTACGACGAGATAACCGACAAAAAGATAATCGTAAGAAATGCCGCCGAAGGCGAATCCATTACGACCCTTGACGGAAACGAGCACAAGCTCACCCCCGATATGCTGGTTATAGCAGACGGCAAAAAGCCCTCCTGCCTTGCAGGTATCATGGGCGGTAAAGAAAGCGAGATCGAGGACGACACAAAGAACCTCTTCCTCGAAGCCGCAAAATTCAAAAGGGACAATATCCGCCATACGGGGCGCTACTTAGGCATTCGCACCGAGGCGTCGGGCAGATTCGAAAAGGGTATTGACATAATAAACGTCGAATTTGCAATGGAGCGCGCCCTTAACCTTATTTACACACTTGACGCAGGCGATATCGTCGACGGCGTTTCGGACTGCAACAACGGTCTTCCCGAGGATAAGATACTTACCGTAAAGACCGCCGACGTTCTTGCGCTCTTAGGCGTTGATATCCCCGAAGACGAGATCGTTTCGATCCTTAACCGCCTCCAGCTTAAAACGACCGTAAAGGACGGCACCCTCACCGTTTCGGTACCCTCTATAAGGGACGACGTTGAGGGCAGAGCCGATCTTGCCGAAGAGGTTATGCGTATCTACGGCTACGATCATATCGTCGGCACGCCGATGGTCGGAAACGTCGTAAGGGGAACCAAGCTTCCCGAAAGGATCAAGACCGATAAGATAAAGAAACTTCTTTGCGGGCTCGGTTGCTTTGAGATCGCGACCTATTCCTTCATATCATCCGGCGCGCTTGATACGCTTATGCTTGCCGAAGATGACGAAAGGCGCAAGGCGATAAAGCTTTTGAATCCGCTCGGTGACGAATATTCTGTCCTTCGCACACAGCTCACGACAAGTATGCTTACCGTCCTTTCGACCAACATTAACAGAAAAATCGAATCGGGAAGATTTTTCGAGATAAGCAAACGCTTTATCCCGAAGTCCCTGCCGATAACCGAGCAGCCGCTTGAGCTTCCCACCATGTCGATAGGTATCTACGGTGACGACGAAGATTTCTTCACCTTAAAGGGCATTATCGAAGAGGTCATGACGCTTTCCGGCGCGCATACCCAGTACGAAAGAAGCAATGAGCCGTACCTCCATCCGGGTCGTCAGGCGCTCTGCAAGGCAAACAACGTTCCCTGCGCCGTTTTAGGTGAGGTTCATCCGACCGTTGCCGCAAAATACGGCTTTGAAAAGCGCGTTTATGTTGCCGAAATAAAGCTCGACGTTCTGCTCGCCATAAACAAAAGAAAGACCGTCTACAAACCAATACCGAAGTTCCCGGCGGTCGAGCGCGACTTTGCCTTCCTTTGCGAAAAGGACGTAACGATCGGCGCTATCGAGCAGGCTATAACCAAGGGTGCCGGCAGACTTCTTGAAAAGGCAAAACTCTTTGACATCTATGAAGGAGCCCAGATCCCCGAGGGCAAAAAGAGCGTTGCTTACAGCGTCTTCCTCCGCTCAAACGAGGGTACTCTTTCTGATGAACAGATAAACACCGCTACCGAAAACATTATCGACAAACTCGAAAAAACAGGAGCGGAACTGAGGAAATAATGTTAGTTTTTTCTACCGTTTTTGTTCAGGTCGTTGTGCTTTTTATCCTAATATTCTTAGGTGTTCTTTTTTCAAAAATAAAGATACTAAACGAAAATGCGATAAAATCAATGACCGATATCGTGCTTTATCTCGTAACGCCGAGTGTTATAATCAAATCGTTTTTAAGAAAATTCGAGCGTTCGACCCTTAACGGTATCCTTTTGAGTTTTCTTGCGGCGTTTATCGTCCATTTGGTGTTCATTCTGCTTACGACCATAGTTTTTCGCGACAAGGAGGACTCTCGAAAGAGGGTTCTCCGCTTTGCCGCCGTTTTCGGAAATTGCGGGTTTATGTCGCTTCCGATCCAGCAGGCGATACTCTCGAATGACGGCGTTTTGTACGGCGCCTCGTTTATCGCGGTTTTTAATCTTTTTGCCTGGACCTACGGAATAACCGAAATGAGCGGCGACAAAAGGAACATATCGGTAAAACGGGTGCTTATTAACCCGGGCGTTACAAGCCTTATCATCGGGTTTATCGTTTTTATTTTCTCGATCCCGATGCCGAGGGTTCTTTCTCTTCCGGTAGGATATCTTGCGGCGCTTAACACACCGCTTCCGATGATAATAATCGGCTACCACCTTTCAAAATCAAATATAAAAAAGGCGATAACCGATATAAAATGCTTCCTTTGCTGCGCCTGTCGGCTGCTCTTCTTCCCCGCCGCCGCGCTCAGCATCGTTTTTGCCTGCGGGTTCAGGGGGAATCTGTTCGTTTCCTGCGTTATAAGCGCCTGCTCACCCGTTGCGGCATATACGACCATCTTTGCCTACAAGTACGGCAAGGACACCGATCTTTCGGTGAATACCGTGTCACTTTCGACCATTTTGTCCCTTATTTCCATGCCTGTTTTGATAACGCTTGCAAAGATGATCGCCTGATCAAAACTTTTTGCAAAAAAACGCAAAAAAAGTGTTGACAAAGTATCTTTGATATGCTATAATCTCTTTTGTC
>JAGAAE010000019.1 GCA_017615405.1 Clostridia bacterium
CAGGCCACTATCACTATCGCCGAGATCCTGCGCCAAGCGAGATGAAACAGATACATTATTGAGATATCCTGCATTTGGTATCCCTCTTTCTCAAAAAATAAGTATATCAGCTATTACAAAAAAACTTTATATATAATAGATTATAACATTAGATAGCCGACTTTTCAAGTGATTTTTTAGTATTATCGTAATCTTTTTTTAACCGTTCGATCGATGAAAACAATTCGCAGTAATCGCCGTAAGCATCGCGGTAAACCTCTACGATACAGTTACCCTTATATCCGCATTTTTCGGCAAAATTCAGAAGTCCTATCATATCGAAATCGCCCTTGTAGGGGATCTTGCAATCCTTGTCGGCGGAATTGTCGCTTAAATGGATATGCTTTACGTTACCCCCTATCGCCTTTAAAACGTCAAGCGGAGAATAACCTCCCCGGATGCTTTGCTTGACGTCAAGGCAGATTTTAGCGTTCTCGCCTAAATAGTCGCACATTTTTTTGAGAAATCCGACGTCGTTTGCCCGGAATTTCACGACGTTTTCCTGCAAAAGCGTTCCTCCGTTTTCAGCTACGGCGCGCGATATCTCGAAGAACCTTTCAAAATATTCATTGTCGGTCAGAATGCCGTTAGGCTTACCTCCGTGAAGTATCACGAAATTCGCGCCCAACTCATCGGTTATCTCGCCATAACGTCTGAATGTGTCAAGTCCCTCCTCTTTTCTGCGGTCATACGCCGAGAAAAACATAAACGATTCCGCCAAAGACATGGTAGGATGGATCGACAGTATGTCAAGTCCGTAGTGATCTTTGATTTTTTTAAGTTCTGAAACAAAATCTTTGCCGAGTTCGCCCATTGAGTTGAAAAAAATTTCAACGTCCTTTATTCCGCTTTTACCGACCTCTTCAAGCGATTTTTCGGTCAGAAGCGGATAAAGGCAGGCGGTCGATACTCCTATCTTCATAAAAATCCTTTCATATTTTGCTGTTTTTACGCAACGCTAAGGCGTCACGAAAACGGTATTATAATCGGTATATATAACCATTCCGGGCTTTGCTCCCGACGGTTTTTTAACATATTTTATCCTCGTATAATCGACGGGAACGTTTGACGAATTTGCCGCCTTTGAATTCTTTGCGGCAAGTTTTGCGGCATAGACGACGGTCTCATCACTCAAATCCGCACCGCCCGAAAATACGACAACGTGGGAGCCGTGGATATTTTTGGTATGGAACCAGACGTCGTTTTTGGATGCCATTCTTGTCGTCAGGTAGTCATTTTGGATATTGTTCTTTCCGACTATGATCCTATAACCCTCCGCGCTCTCAAATTCAAGGAAATTTGAAGCGGTTTTCTTTGATTTTGACCCATTCCGGCTTTGCTTTATATAACCCGAAAGCGAAAGTTCTTCCCTTATCTCTTTCAAATCAGACGAAGTTTTACATCTCGAAAGATTATCAAGAACCGTTTCAAGATACTCAATTTCCGCCCTGTCGAAATCTATAAGATCGTTAAGAGTCACCGCGGCAACGCTCTTTTTCTTATAGTCCTTGAAGTATTTTGCGGCGTTATTCTGGGCGTTGAGCGAAGGATCAAGTTTTATTGTTATATCGGACAGATCTTCATCGTAAAAGTTTTTGACTGTAACAAAGGTCGCGCCGGGATCGATCGCCGAAATATTTGCCTTGATGAGTTCTCCCTTTATCCGAAGATCTTCCCTGTTCTTACAGTCCTCAAGTTCTTTAAGACGGTTGCAAAGCCGCTTTTCGGCGCGGGAAATAAGGTTGTTGACAAGCTTTGTGACTTCCCCCGTTATACGGCTTTGCTGCGCTTTCTTTGCCCTTTCGGAATAGAAAGCGTCAAGAAGTTCCGAAAAAGAGTCAAAAGTCTTCGTTTTATACAACCCGCCGAACTGGGTGATCTCAAAGAAAGAAAAATCGACCGGTGTTTCGTCCTTAATAAGCATAAACGGCACCGGGTCTGCGGTCAAGCGATCACGATAGTTTTTCAATTCTTCTCTAAGAGAGGAAATATCCGCGATCTCCGAAACAACAACGTCGCCAAGCCCCGAACGGTAAACGATCTCGCCTGCTACAAGCGGAGATATACCGCCTATCGTCGAAAGTATCGCCTTTGAGAGCAGTATGCATTCATTTTCCTTTATTCTTTTGACAACCGTCTCAATATCGGTTGATCTTATATCGATTTTTTCCTGGCTTTCGGGGTAGGAATAGATCGCACCCGGCTGGATAAGACGCTTTTTCAAAAGAATGTCGCTGCGCTTGACGGCATCGATTATCCTGCCGGTTTCATCGACAAGAACGATATTACTCGAATTACCGATAAGCTCAACGATTATTCGCCGCGCTACCCTGTCCCCCAACTCATTTGTCGCCTCAAAGAACAATTCTATAAGCCGCTCAAATCCGCTTTGGGCGACGTCGGTCAGCTTTGCCCCCGAAAAAAACTTCCGGAAAAGCATACAAAACATCGGCGGTTTTTCGGGATTTTCGGGTCTCAGCTTCGTGAAATGTATGCGTGACATTCCGCTTTTTGCTGAAATCATCAGCCTTTCGGCGAAACCTTTTTTACGAAGAAGGATAACTATTTCATCAGCCGACGGCTGGTATATTTTGTCAACGTGAGAATCGATCGCCGTTTCAAGTTCCTTTGCGATCATACCCGTGAAATTGCCGTCGAACGCCATATCCTATCCCTCCGTCAGTTTTAGTATTTCTTCTTGTGCGATTATATTTTCCTTCAAAAAATCCGCATTTTTATCGGTGGTTTGAAGGTCTTTTATACATTTTTCAACTATTTTCAGTTGTTTGAATATATATTCTTTATTATCGTCGGTCGTTGGTCTCAATATCCCTATCCGCTTCCCGGCGGGAGAAAGTTTGCGCTTTATACCGTCAAAACGGCATAGCATAACCGAATAGACCTTGTCGTTTTCGGTGGTCGCCGTCTCCCTTTGCACCTCGAAACCGTTTTCCGCGAGATACCCTCTCAGTGTTGCGGCACCGGTCATCGGCTGAAGGATAAAATCGGATTTTTCCTTATAA
>JAGAAE010000148.1 GCA_017615405.1 Clostridia bacterium
AAGCTTGTCGAGATCCGCCTCACGCTCCGAGCAACCTATGATTTCTCCGACGCCCGGCACCAAAAGGTCGGTCGCGGCGACCGTCTTGCCGTCGGGATTCTGCTTCATATAGAAGGACTTTATCTCCTTCGGGTAGTCGGTAAGGAAAACCGGCTTTTTGCAGATCTGCTCCGAAATATATCTCTCGTGCTCGGTCATAAGGTCAAGTCCCCACTCGACGGGGTAGTTGAACTGCTCGCCGCTCGCCTTTAACTTTTCGATTGCCTCGGTGTAGGTCATAACGGCAAAATCGTGGCTTGCAACGCTCCTTAGTTTGTCAATAAGACCTTTTTCAAAATGCGCGTCGAAGAATTTAAGCTCCTCGGGGCATTTGTCGAGTACGGCGTTTATAATGTGCTTTATAAGGTCCTCGGCGATCTCGATAATATCGGGAAGTTCGGCGAACGCAACCTCCGGTTCAACGTGCCAGAACTCGGCAACGTGCCTCGGGGTGTTACTCTTCTCGGCGCGGAAGGAGGGACCGAATGTGTATATCTTTCCGAGCGCCATTGCGGCGACCTCGCCCTCTAACTGACCCGAAACCGAAAGGGCGGCTCTGCGACCGAAAAAGTCGGCGGCGTCCGCCTCGTCCTGGGTCTTGAATCCGTCCTCAACGCCTACCGTTGTAACGCGGAACATCTCGCCCGCGCCTTCGCAGTCACTTCCCGTGATAAGCGGCGTGTGAACGTAGGTGTAGCGCCTATCTTGGAAAAATTCGTGGATCGACGCCGAAACGACCGAACGAACGCGGAAAACGGCGTTAAAAGTATTTGTACGGACCCTGAGCGCCGGTATAGTCCTTAAAAATTCAAGCGTGTGCCTCTTCTTTTGAAGCGGATATTCGGGCGGACAAACGCCCAAAACCTCGATTTTTTCGGCGTTTATCTCAACGCTGTCGGCGGCAACGACCGATTTTACGACCTCGCCGGTTACTTTAAGCGATGTGCCGAGCTTCATAAACTCAGAAATGTCGCTCATTTTCTCCTTGTCGATAACGATCTGCAGGTGTTTAAGGGTCGTTCCGTCGTTGATCTCCAAAAACGCCATATTCTTTGAGTCTCTCGAGGTCCTGACCCAGCCGCAGACCGTAACGGTGGTGCCGATAAACTCTTTTTTTGTAAAAATCTCATAAACGTCGGTGTGTTTCATACAATATCAACTCCAAATAAGAATATAAAAATAACGCCTAACATCCTTTAATATCAGGACGAATAGGCGTAAAATTTATTATCCGCGGTGCCACCCGATTTACCGCAAAAGCGGTCAACTCAACAGCGCTAAACTGTTTTCGGCTTTAACGCTCCGATATGCGGCGCACCTACTAAGGTCTCCCTTTTCAGATTGCGGCTCAAAAGTGTTCTTCCCGAGACCCGTACTGCCGCGTTTACACTCTCCGCGACTCACTGAAAGCCGATAGAAACGGTACTTTTCTCTGTCATAGCCTTTAACTTATATGATAATTATATCACCGATTATAAAAATGTCAATTCATTTTTTCAAAATTCAGGATTCGTCCCCTACGATGTTAGATATTAGACATTAGATGTTAGACATTAGACGATGTGTCGATATTGATTTGTGCGCGTAGGGGATGGCGTCCCCGACATCCCGTTTAGCCTTGATAAGAATTTGCGGTCAGTCGAGGACGCCTGACCCTACAACATAAACATTATCACCTCGTGCGTAGGGGATAATGCCCACATTATCCCGTTTCGTTGTGATGTGGTTTCGCGGGACGATGAAGGGCATCGCCCCCTACAACCTAAACAATATTGTCTTGCGCGTAGGGTCGATTCACGAATCGACCGAAAAAATCCGTACAAACAAATCGGGCGCTTCGTGAAGCGCCCCTACGATGTATCATTATTGCCTTATCGTCTGATGTCTGACATCTGCCATCTGATATCTGAAACGGGCGGATGATATCCGCCCCTACCGTGTATCAATATTGCCTCATCGTCTGCCGTCTGAAATACAATCGGGACGCCGGTTATTATCCGACATCCCGAAAATTATCTTTTAATGTTTCTTAAACGGTTTTCTCGGTTTTCTTTGAGGTTCGCTGTCGGCGTCGTCCTCAACGACCGCGCCGTTGACCTCGACAAGGGCGTCTCTTCTCGAAAGATTGATCCTGCCCTGGTCGTCGATCTCGGTTACCTTAACGATGACCTGATCGCCTACCGCAACAACGTCCTCGACCTTGTTTACCCTCTTGACGTCGAGCTTGGAGATATGAACGAGTCCCTCCTTACCGGGAGCGATCTCAACGAAAGCGCCGAATGTCATAAGGCGGGTAACCTTACCGGAATAGATCGCGCCGATCTCGGGATCGTTGGCAATAAGCTCGATGATCGAGATAGCCTGCTTCGCCTTATCAACGTCAAGACCCGAAACGTATACCCTGCCGTCTTCCTCGATCGTGATAGTGCATTCGCACTGCTCCTGGATCGACTGGATGACCTTGCCCTGCTTACCGATAACGTCGCCGATCTTATCGGGCGAGATAGCGGTCGTGAGCATCTTCGGAGCATATTTTGAAAGCTCTTTTCTCGGCTCGGCTATACATTTAAGCATAACCTCGTCGAGGATATAATCCCTTGCCTTATGGGTCTTGGCAAATGCCTCTTTGATTATCTCGGGGGTAAGACCGTGTACTTTAAGATCCATCTGGATGGCGGTGATACCCTTGTGTGTTCCGGCAACCTTGAAGTCCATATCGCCGTAGAAGTCCTCAAGTCCCTGAATGTCAACCATAGTCATGAAGTCGCCGTAAACGCCCTGGTCGCCGGTGATAAGACCGCAGGAGATACCCGCAACGGGAGCCTTGATCGGAAC
>JAGAAE010000149.1 GCA_017615405.1 Clostridia bacterium
AATGATATCGAGCGGATTTTTAAGGGTCCCGAGAGCATAAGATCCCAGGGACAAACCTGTATGATACTTGGTTTTTACTGCATTATTCTTGGTATTCTTTCGTTAATATTCGGTATTGTGTCTTATAATAAAGGCTATAAGAAAGGCATATGCACGTCGGCTATAATATTAGGTATTGTCACGATAGTTTTCAGTATAGTTCTGATGGCAATGGGATCGCAGACCATTTCTTCCACGTATGGTTGATTTGTATTAAAAGCGTCGTAACAAGACAGAAGTGCCCAAATCCCGTTGTTTTATATAAGACCTTGAGTATAGATAAATTCATCCGCCGCATTCCGCTGAAAAGCGGGTTGGATATGTGGGTGAATTTGTTTTTTGTGACGGCGATTTTTTAATTATTGCCCTCTTATATCTAAAAGAAATCATCATTTTACAGGTGAATTATGGCACTTAAAAAAGGGACAAAGCGGTGGCTTTCAAAAAACGCGGCGCCTTCGTTTGGCGGAAAAACCGTCCTGATAACCGGTGCGACCGGGGGAGTGGGTCTTAAAACCGCCGAGTTAATGGTATTTCTCAAAGCGCGGGTCATTATGGCTTGCAGAAACCTCGAAAAAGCCGAAGGCGTAAAGGAAAAACTTTTGGGCGAGTATCCGGATGCGAAAATAGAAATAATGCTCCTTGATCTTGCTGATACTCGTTCGATCGACTTATTTGTCGGAAAAATCGACAACGATAAGACCGATATTGACGTTTTCCTTAACAACGCGGGCGTCTTCCATAAGCCGGGTGAGGTTACCGCCGACGGTTTTGATATGGTTATCGGAACGAACTATTTAGGTGTGTTCTATCTTTCCGAAAAGATTTTACCCTACCTTAAAACTCTGCCTCACGGCGTCGATTATATAAACACCGTGTCTATTATCCATAAGATCGCAAAAATAGATTATAACGACTTTTTTTACAGGAGAAAATACGGCAATTTCAGGGTCTACGCCCGCTCGAAACTCTGCCTTGCAAGATATTCCTATGAACTTTCAAGACGGTACGAAAAGACAAACGTCCGTATAATGATGAACCATCCCGGGATAACCATAACCCCGCTCGGGATAAACGCTTTCGGCAGATTTGTCGGCTCTGCGGCGAAGGTGGTAAGCGGTCTTTTCAACTCAAACGAAAAATCCGCTTTGTCGGTGCCGTATATTATGTCAAAGGATATTAAAGCAGGCTCTATCGTCGGTCCCTCCAAGCTTTTCGGCGGCTGGGGATATCCGAAGATAAACCGCGTAGGGAAAAGGGTGATGACCGGGGCTTATGAGCTTATAAGCTTTACCGAAAAAACGATAAGAGATCACAATTATACAGTCTGAAACGGCGGATGCTTTTAAAAAGCTTGTCTGCCGTTTTTTGTGTTGATATTTTTTTAAATAAATGTTATAATGATGTAGTAAAGATTACTTTAAAGGGGGAACGGGTCTTGGCTGTTGATACGACGGTATCCTATAAATGCCCCGCCTGCGGATCGCCGCTGACGTACGATCCGAATGGAAAACTTGTTTGCGCGGCTTGTTCAAACGAGTTTGATCTTGAAGCGGTCAAAAAATTTGCCGAAGCGGAAAATGTCGAGGGCAAAGGCTTTGACTGGGGCGATTATAAAAAAGCGTTTGAAGAGGGAAGTGAAAAACTCCAAAACACCGCTGTTTACGTATGTAAATTTTGCGGTGCCGCGATCGAGACCGACGGTACTGCCGCCGCGACGCATTGCCCCTATTGCGATAACGAACTTATTTTAAGCGATCAGTTATCCGGTTCGATCAAGCCAAACGCTATAGTACCATTTGCGATAAGCAAAGATGCCGCAATGGAAGCGGTCAAAAATCACTTCAAAGGCAAAAGACTTCTGCCGAACGATTTCGCCGAAAGCCACAAGCTAAGCAAAATAACGGGCGTTTACGTTCCGTTCTGGCTTTTTGATTCGGGAATCGACGGATTTGCAAACATCAACGCGACCAATACGAGATTTTATTCCGATTCGCAGTATAACTACACCGAGACCCAGCATTATCTCGTTACGGTCGATGGTGAAATGGCGTTTTCCAAGATCCCTGTCGACGGCAGCGAAAAGATGGATAATGACCTTATGGACGCGCTTGAGCCGTTTAATTATTCGGGGCTTGTTGATTTCGACCCGGCGTATCTTTCGGGCTTTTTGGCGGATAGATTTGACGAGGATCCCGACGAGAGCCTGCCGAGAGCGAGCGACAGAATGAAAAACAGTGCCGAGCAGGTCTTTTTGGGGTGTGCGTCGGAATTTAACACCGCCAGGATAAAGAATTCGGCGATAAGCCTTGTCGACCCGTCTGTAAAATACGTTTTGCTGCCGGTTTATCTTTTGAATCTTTCCTATAAGGAAAAGAATTATCGCTTTGCTGTCAACGGGCAAACGGGTAAGGTCGTAGGTGAACTGCCGATAAGTAAGGTCAAATCGGCTATACAGTTCGGAAGTTTCTTCGCCGCCGCAGCGGCGGTAGGCTTTGCCATAGCATACCTGATAACGAGGTGGTGGCTATGAAAAAGATATTAACGCTTGTTTTATGCCTCGCTCTGTCTGCCTTTTTCTTCCTGCCGGTAATTGCCGAGGAGGATGATCGCGGCAATACGGAATATGATCGGGTCATTGACCTTGCAGACGTTTTGACCGACAGCGAAGAAGAGGAACTGCTCGCGCGCGCTGATAAGCTTGCCCGAGACGACGAGATAAGTTACATTATTATGACAAATGATGATAACGAAGGAATGTCGTCAGAAGAATATGCGATGGAATTGTACTACTACGGGGATTATGACGTCGGCGATGGTAACGGTGCGATTATTCTTTATCTGAACCTTGATCCGAGCGATAGAGCATGGTATTATATCCCGGTAGACTCTTATGAAAAAATATTCGATGACGAGACCAGAGAAAAAATGAACGACGATATAGAAGCCGATATGAGAAACGGCGATTACTATGAGGCGTTTTTATCCAGCATCGAACTTGTCAAAGACCAATACAAGAATCACGGCAAACTGTCGGTAACCGATTTTCTTATCTGCCTTGCGGTGGCAGTGGTCATCGGGCTTGTGGTCGGCGGAATGCGACTTACAAGCTGCAGAAAAGCGATGCGCGTGGTTGCTCCGGTCGACGCGAGAGAGTATCTTGTCAGCGACAGTTTCAGATTAAGGGACAAAAAGACGTATTATCTGTATTCAACCGTAACGAGGACAGAAAAGCAAAAATCCGGTGGCTCATCGGGAGGATCTTCGCACGGTCACAGTTATTCTTCAAGCAGAAGAAGCCTTTAACAAAACTAATATTTTTTACATAATTCGGAGGGATAATTATGGGACTTATTAAAGCAGGAATCGGCGCGATAGGCGGTACCTTGGCGGATCAATGGAAAGAATTCTTCTATTGTGATTCACTTTCGGCAAACGTTTTGGTGACCAAGGGACAAAAACGTACAACTTCGCGTTCATCCAACACAAAGGGAAACGACAATATCATTTCCAACGGATCGGGTATTGCCGTTGCCGACGGTCAGTGTATGATAATTGTTGAGCAGGGCAAGGTGGTTGAGCTTTGCGCCGAGCCGGGTCAGTTCACCTATGATACTTCGACCGAGCCGAGCATCT
>JAGAAE010000150.1 GCA_017615405.1 Clostridia bacterium
TATTGTTCCGAATGGAATGGCTTATAATTCTTACCTGATTTTGGATGAAAAAATAGCCGTAATGGATACGGTCGACGCCAATTTTACCCATGAATGGCTTGATAACCTCAATGCGGCACTCGGCGGGAGAAAACCCGACTATTTGATAGTTCAGCACATGGAACCGGATCATTCGGCTAACGTTAAAAACTTTTTATCGGTTTATCCGGATGCCACCGTCGTCGGCAATTCAAAAACTTTTGCAATGATAGCAAACTTTTTCGGTGAGGACCTTTGCAAGAATACTCTTGTTGTTTCGGATGGTGAAACGCTTTCTCTCGGAAAGCACGATCTGACGTTTGTTTTTGCACCGATGGTTCATTGGCCGGAGGTTATGGTAACTTATGATTCTACCGATAAGGTGCTTTTCTCTGCTGATGGTTTCGGTAAATTCGGCGCGCTTGACGTTGATGAAGATTGGGCGTGTGAGGCGAGAAGGTATTATGTCGGTATCGTCGGTAAGTACGGTGCTCAAGTACAATCGCTTCTTAAAAAAGCCGCGGCGCTTGATATAAACGTGATTTGTCCGCTTCACGGTCCGGTGCTGTCGGAAAATCTCTCTTACTATCTTGACCTTTATAACACTTGGTCATCCTATGGAGTTGAAACCGAAGGAATTCTTATCTGCTATACTTCCGTTTACGGCAACACTAAAAAAGCTGTTCAACTGCTTGCGGATAAGCTCAAAGAAAACTCCTGCCCGAAGGTTGTTGTCAATGACCTTGCTCGGTGTGATATGGCGGAATGCGTCGAGGATGCATTCAGATACGGAAAGATAGTTCTTGCCACGACGACGTATAACGCCGAGATTTTCCCGTTTATGAAGGAATTTATAGATCACCTGACCGAACGTAATTTTTCAAACCGAACGGTTGCGTTTATTGAAAACGGCTCCTGGGCTCCGAGAGCAATAAAGGTAATGCAGGATAAACTTGCCGGCTGCAAGAATTTGACTTTTGCTGAGAACAATATTACGATCAAGTCGGCGGTCAATTCCGACGTTACCGGAAAAATCGATGCGCTTGCCGAAGAACTCTGTAAAGATTATATCGAGCTTAATCCGACGAAGGCGCATAAGAATGATATGACCGCGCTTTTTAATATCGGTTACGGTTTATACGTTGTAACTTCAAATGACGGCGCAAAGGATAACGGACTTATCGTCAACACCGTTTCTCAGGTTTCCGATAACCCGAACCGGATTGCCGTTACGATAAACAAGGCAAATTATTCCCACCACGTTATTAAGCAAACAGGTAAACTCAACGTTAACTGTCTTTCGGTTGACGCACCGTTTTCGTTGTTTGAAAGATTCGGTTTTCAAAGCGGTAGAAATACCGATAAATTTGATGGATTTGAGCCTGCGTCTTCCGATAACGGTCTTGCGATCCTCCCGAAATATATAAACGCGGTAATTTCTCTTAAAGTCGAAGACTACGTTGATCTTGAATCTCACGGTATGTTTATTTGTTCGGTAACCGAATCACGGGTCATAAGCGATAAAGAAACGATGATCTATACCTATTATCAAAAGAATGTCAAGCCGAAACCGCAAACAGAAGGGAAGAAAGGTTACGTTTGCAAGATCTGCGGTTACGTATACGAAGGTGAAGATCTACCCGATGACTTTATTTGTCCGCTTTGCAAGCATGGCGCGGCAGATTTTGAAAAGATATTATAAGAAAGGAGAATTATCATGAAATACGTTTGTCCTTGCGGATATGTTTATGATCCTGAAATCGGCGACCCCGATAACGGAATCGCACCCGGCACTGCTTTTGAAGATCTTCCGGCGGATTTTGTTTGCCCCATCTGCGGTCTTGACAAAGACTCATTTGCCGCTGAATAATGGCGCCGAAGATAATCGTTTGTAGAATATTGAGGCAACAATATGCGTCGAATTAAAAACGGAAATCAGCAATTCGGACTTGATCCGATTGTTTTTAAGGATTCTGAAATTTTGATTCTTGGCTCTTTACCAAGCAGGAAATCTATTGATGTCGGATTATACTTTGCCAATCAAGGAAATCGTTTTTGGCCGATGATGGCAAGATTTTTCGATGAAGAAGTACCACATAGCCGTGATGAGATGGATTCATTTCTTAAAAGGCATCATTTTGCTCTTTGGGATGTTTACAAGAGTGCAGTTCGCAAGCTAAGCAGCGATTCAAGTATGAGTGATTTAAGATATAATGATATTGATCATTTTCTAAATGAACACCCTAATATCAAAAGAATTTTAGTTGCAGGTAAAAAGGCTCAAGCCGGTTTTGTTGAGCATTGCGGTAACATTGCGTTTATTCCTGTACCTTCAACAAGCGGTGTGAATGCCACTTTTAATGAAGCCGTGTGGTACGATGCGATATTTAAATATTGATGCAATCATTTGTTTAAAAAGAACCGTCAGTGGCGGTTCTTTTTATGTTTGGAAGATATATTTTAAAAATTTTCAAATAACTCTTGACATTTTAAAAATTAGTGGTAAAATAAAAGTCAGAGAAGGTCAAAAAGTCAAAAGGTCAAAAAATATGGGGTGATCACTAAATGAAACTCAGCGATTTGATAACAAGCGAGATTTTACGAATGCTTAATGAAAGTGAACAGCAGACTGCCGAGATCCAGAGAAATGAATTTGCGAACCTTATGGGATGCGCTCCGAGTCAGATCAATTACGTGCTCTCTTCAAGATTTACGCCTGAGCACGGTTATATTATCGACAGTAGGCGAGGCGGCGGCGGTTACATTCGCATTAAGCGTGTCGTTATGAATCACTCGTCCGCGATAATGCATATAATTAATTCAATAGGTGATTCCATAGACGCTCTCAGTACGAGAGTACTTATTGAAAATTGCGTCCAAAACGGACTTGTTGACAAAGATACGGCAAAGATCATGCTTGCGGGGATCAACAACAACGTAATGCGCCGTGTGGCGCCGGAAAGCCGAGACGTATTAAGAGCGGCGATCCTAAAAGAAATGTTTTTAGTTTTATTATAAGGTGATGATATTATGTTATGTGATAAGTGTCAGAAAAATCAAGCTGTTGCGCATATTAAGACGGTCATAAACGGAATTGTCTATGAAAAGCATCTTTGCGAGGAATGCGCTGAACAAGAGCAGATCAATAGTGCATTCAGTAATCCGTTTTCGCACTTATTGGATTCGTTTTTTGAAAACAACACGCCGATTTGCGGCGCAAATACCAAAAAATGTCCGAATTGTAATTTGACCTTTGATGATATCCTTGATAGTGGAAAAATAGGGTGTTCTGAATGCTATAAGACGTTTGAAA
>JAGAAE010000151.1 GCA_017615405.1 Clostridia bacterium
ATTGCCGCCGGCAACAGCTGATTTCACCTGACACTTAACGCCGGATTTAACGGCGTAGTCAAAATAATTCTTGTAATAAACCGTCCCTCTGTCCATAAAGGAGACGACTACCCCGTCACTAAGCGAACAAACCTTTTTTTCATCGGGTACGTCGGCGATATCAGCAGCGGTAGTTGCTTCAAGGACGATGGCACTGTCTGGCGCGACGGAAAACGCTGCAACCTTAGCGCCTCTTGCTCCTACTTCTTCCTGAACGGAGAATACGGCGTAAAAATCATATTCGTCATAGTTTTTGATAAGGTCTATGAGGATCGCGCATCCGATACGGTCGTCGAGCGCCTTTGAAAGAACACGGTCATCGGTCTCGTAATAATCACTCACCATAACCGCCCTTTCGCCAATCGAAATGATTTTTTCCGCCTCTTCCCTTGAAGATGCGCCAATATCAATGTAAAGTCCCTCGGGTTTAACGGACTTTTTCTTTTCATCCGATTTGGCCAGATGGATCGGCTTGCATCCGATAACACCCGGCACGTAGCCGCCGACCATTACCCTTCTCGCAGACATTACCGACGGCTCGATCCCGCCGACAGTCCGGAATTTCAGATAACCGTCGGGCGTTATTGAACTAATAATGAGACCGATCTCGTCCATATGGGCATCGACCATAATCTTTTTCGGCGACACGCATTTTCCCTTTTTGAAACAGATTATATTACCGAGATTGTCGGTTTTACATTCGCAATGACCCTTGACCTTTTCGATGATATAGTCGGACACGGGAAATTCATCGCCCGAAGTTCCGTCGATCATACAGAGTTCTTTTAAAGTTTCAATCAACCGTATCACCTCCGGAAAGAATATATCTTTCAAGGATATCACAGGTCGACTCGATATCCTTGATATCTATAACTTCACAATCGGTATGCATATTCCTGAGCGGGATCGAAACAAGCCCTGTTTTTACACCGCATCCGCTGAGTGAGATAACGTCGCTGTCGGTACCCGTCTTGCCGCCCATTATCTCGCTTTGATACGGGACATTGTTATCGAAGGCAATGGAAACGAGTCTGTTGCTTATACTCCGGCTTAATACCGGAGAAACGCCGATCATACATCCTTCACCCAAATAACCGCCATCATTTTCCGAAACGTCGGGAGAAATTGCAAACGTGACGTCGACCGCAACGGCTTCATCGGGAGAAATGCTGAAGGTCTGGGGAACAGCGCCTCTCATACCGAGTTCTTCGCCGTCAACGATGGAAAACACAACGTTCGGATCAAGTTCACGATCTTTAAGCCGCCTTGCCAATTCAAGCAAAACGACTACCCCCGCACGGTCGTCAAACGATTTGCCCGCGACCCTTGTTCCGAGAAGCGATACCGGTTTTGCATAATAAGTAACAATATCACCGACCGAAATAAGATCCTTAGCTTTTTTGCCAAGACAGGTGTCGATTTTTATCTTTGATAAGTCGGAAAGATCCGGTTCTTCATCAGCCAAATGCGGCGGTGTGCTTATAAAAACACCAATTATTTTTTCTTTGCCATGGATCATCACCTGTTTTGCCGGAAGGGTCCGCAGATCGATGCCGCCTGCCGCGGCGACCGTAAGAAATCCGTTTTCGTCGATATTCGTAACCGTAAAAGCGACCTCATCAATATGGGCGTCAAGCATTATCGTATAATCGCTTTTGCCCTTCAAAACGCCGTAAAAGCTCATATTCTGATCGCTTTTTATTACGTCACAATATTTTGAGAGCTCCTCGCTTGCGAGTTTTGCCGCATCGTTTACCCTGCCCGAAGCAAAACTTTCGGACAAGGCAAAGAGCGTGTCTTTTATATAACTCATAAACTGTTGACTATCTCCTTATAGTGATTGCCGCGTGCAACAAAATTCGGATAAGCATCAAAACTCGCACAGGCGGGACTTAAGGTCACGATATCGCCGGGAACGGCGCTTTTGCTGGCAAGTTTAACCGCTTCTTCAATATTCTTGACGTTTACGATCTCGGGACTGCCGTCATAGCCGTCGTATGCTTTGAGCGTCGCCTCGATCTTTTCGGCAGTCGCACCGCATAGATACAGGATCTTGACCTTCTTGGTAACGTAGGGCATCATACTGTCAAACGGGATATGCTTATCATATCCGCCCGCAATAAGGATGACCTTTTGATCAAACGCCTTCAACCCGGCTATCGTTCTTGTCGGAGAGGACGCGATAGAATCGTTGTAGTATTTGACTCCGTTTAACTCGCGGACAAATTCGATCCTGTGCTCAACGCCCATAAACTCACGGGCTACGGTCTTTATCGAATCAAGTGAAACGTAACCCCAGACGGCTGTAATTGCGGCAAGATAATTCTGAACGTTATGGTCACCTATAACGGCGATCTCCTTACGGTCGATCACGGGCACGTCGATACCGCGGTAAGCCATATGAAGGATCCCGTTCTGATCAAGCCATGCACCGTTATGAAGTTTTCTTTCCATACTGAATCCGAGAGACTGACCTCTTACAAACTGGCGGAAGCCCTCGGTTATCTCGTTATCCCTGTTAAGTACGGTCCTCGAAAAGGCGTTCTGGTGAAGCAAAATATTTTTCTTCGCCTCGATATATTCGTCCATATCCTTATGGACGTCGAGGTGGTTAGGCGCGACGTTGGTAACAACGGCAACGTCGGGGCTTTTACGCATTGAGATAAGTTGGAAAGATGAAAGCTCAACAACGACAAAATCATCCGCTCCTATATTCTCGATCTCCGGCAAGAGCGGCTTTCCGATATTTCCGCCTACAAAGACGTTTTTTCCGTCGGCTTTAAGCATTTTTTCAATCAGGGTCGTAGTAGTGGTCTTACCGTCGGAGCCGGTTATCGCAAAAATGGTAGCGGGGCAAAGGTCAAAGAAAACCTCCATTTCGCTCGTTACGGCGATACCGCGCTTTCTCGCGCGCTCAAGTTCGGGAAGATTGAAACTCATACCCGGGGTCCGGAAAATAATATCGACCTCTAAATCTTCGAGATAGTTCTCACCGAGTCTCAATTCAGCGCCCGCCTCTTCAAGACGGTCGGCTATTTCCCCGATCTGCTCCCTGTTTCTCTTGTCGCAGGCAAAGACCCTCGCTCCCTTTTCGAGAAAACTCATAATGAGCGGTGTGTTACTGATACCTATTCCGCACATTGCGATCTTTTTGCCGTTTAATTTGTCAAAGAATTGCTTACAATCCATAATTCTTCTCCTTTTCAGAAATTATCGATCGATACTTTCTGCTTAATTTTGTTTTTTTCGAGATATTCTTCAAGGCACAGCCCGGATTTGTTTATTTTCTTTGCGGCGTCGATACCGACAAAGCGCCAATGCCACGATTCATAGATGACTCCGGTTTTATCCTGTTTATCTTTCGGATATCTGAGAATAAAACCGTATTCCTCGGCGTGCTCGCACATCCAGGTGTACATAGTAGTGTTTTCAAACGAATCGCTCGCCATATTGAAATCGGCACATATTCCTGTGTTGTGTTCGCTTGTTCCCGGTCTTGCGACTACCGTTGCCGCCTTTGCTTCGTCACCGCCGACCCTTGCGACCTGATTTTCAAAAAGGACCTTCTGGTCGGCGTAACTTCTGAACGGAGACCAGACCTTGAGGTTCACACCGTCCGCCTGAGCAGCCCTTACCATTGCGGTGATATACGGATAAACGCTTTTATGAATCTTGGTAACGTAGTTGTTATTTCTGAGTTCCGGATCGATCTCGACGAGATCCTTTCTGATATCGGAATCGTAATTATCAGGTAGCGGATTATCGGCATTGACAAGCATATAATTTGAATACTTCTTATCAAGCCCGTTATCGGTTTTTTCATTCTTTTTGTCAGGCTCGGTTTCATCGTTCTCATCCGATTCGGTTTTTGTTTCGTCATCCTTTTTTTCGGAAGCCTGGCTTGACGTTTCTTTCTTTGTGTCGGTTTTGCCGCTGTCACTTGATTTCGAGAGATCCACTGAACAACCCGTCAATCCGAAGATTATTATTCCCGAAACGATCGTAATAATCAAAACGACCGATAATAAAAACCTTCTTCTGCGTCTTATCGCTCTTTTGCGTCTTTCTGACATAACCTTTCCCCCTATTCATCAAGTTTAAGGACCGCCATAAAGGCATCCTTCGGCACCTCGACCGAACCTAAACGACGCATTTTCTTTTTGCCCTCTTTTTGTTTTTCAAGCAGTTTTTTCTTTCTGGTTATATCGCCGCCGTAACATTTTGCAAGGACGTCTTTACGCATGGCTTTTACCGTTTCTCTTGCAATGATCTTTCCGCCGACAGCGACCTGGACGGGCACCTCAAAGAGTTGCCTCGGAATATAGTCTTTAAGTTTCTCTGCGATCCTTCTCGCTCTTTGATATGAGTTTGAAGAATGGACTATAAACGACAAGGCGTCAACCGTCTCGCCGGCTAACATAACGTCAAGCTTGACAAGCGAAGATTTCTGATATCCCGCCGTCTCATAGTCATAGCTCGCATAGCCCTTGGTACGGGATTTCAGTGCATCAAAGAAATCATAAACGATCTCACCCATCGGCATAACGTAATGGATATCAACCCTGTCACCCATATATTTCATATCGACGTAAGTCCCGCGACGCTCCTCACAAAGCTGCATTATCGTTCCGACGTAATCGCTCGGTGCGTATATGTGAACGTTTGCGACGGGCTCAAGCGCTTCGACAACGACTGCAGGGTCGGGATAATTGGTAGGATTATCAACGAATACCGCGTCACCGTTTTGAAGTTTAAATTCATAAACGACGCTCGGAGCGGTCGTTATGATATCAAGATTGTATTCCCTTTCAAGCCGCTCTTCGATTATCTCCATATGAAGAAGCCCTAAAAAACCGCAGCGAAATCCGAAACCGAGTGCCTTTGACGTCTCCGCCTCAAAAAGCAGGGATGCGTCGTTAAGCTGAAGTTTTTCAAGTGCCTCGCGCAGATCGGGATACTTCGCACCGTCGGCGGGATAAATACCGCAGAAAACGACCGGTTTGACATTTTTATATCCGGGAAGCGCCTCTTTCGCTCCGCCCGTTGCGCTTGTTATGGTATCACCGACCCTCGCTTCGGAAACGGTCTTGATCGACGCCGCCAGATATCCGACTTCACCCGCTTCAAGGGTATCGCAGGGAACAAGTTCTGTTGCGCTCTTTCTTCCGAGTTCAACGATATCGAACTCGGCGCCGGTCGCCATCATTTTTATCTTCTGACCGGTTTTGATCTTTCCGCTGACAACGCGGAAATAAACGATAACGCCTTTGTAAGCGTCGTAATATGAGTCGAATATAAGCGCCTCTAACGGAGCGTTTCTGTCACCCTTTGGCGCAGGAACGCCGTTTACTATAAGTTCAAGCACGCTTTCAACGTTAACACCGGTTTTTGCCGAAATGAGCGGAGCGTCATCAGCGGGGATTCCGATTATATCCTCTATTTCTTGCTTTATCCGTTCAGGTTCGGCGCTCGGCAGGTCGATCTTATTGATGACCGGCAAAATTTCAAGTCCGTGATCAACGGCAAGATAGGTGTTTGCAAGCGTTTGCGCCTCAATACCCTGCGAAGCGTCCACTACAAGTATCGCGCCTTCGCAGGCGGCAAGCGAACGTGAGACCTCATAGTTAAAGTCAACGTGACCCGGAGTATCAATAAGATTAAGTTCATATTTCTCTCCGTCACTCGCCGTATAGTAAAGTGTTACGGCGTGAGCCTTAATGGTTATGCCACGTTCTCTTTCAAGATCCATACTGTCAAGTATCTGCTCTTCCATATCCCTTGTAGCGACCGACTCGGTCAATTCAAGCAACCTGTCGGCAAGGGTGGATTTGCCATGGTCAATATGAGCAACGATGCAAAAATTTCTGATGTTACTAAGCGGAAACGACACTTTTAATTCTCCTTGAAATTATTAAATACGCCGGATTTTTTGAACGACGATGATATCAATTATGCTGAGCACAAATTTTCAAGTTAAATCATACCACATTTTTAGCAATATATCAAGTATATATTATAATATATATTTAAAAAAATGTTGCAGCCGGAATTCAATAACAAAACAACCCCCGGATCAAGGATCCGGGGGTACAGTCTTCACTGTTTGCTTGTAAGATTTTTGCTGTATATCTCGTTTATGAGTTTAACTATTTTTTGTGCGTCGTTAGCTCCAAACGATCTGACGAGACGAATTGCATTGATCTCGGTAGGGGTCAAAGGGAAAATATCATCGTTGCTCGGTTCTCTCAGAATAAGTTTATCCGATCTGCCCGAGTCAGATCCCAATCCGAAATCTTCTCCGTATAAAAGCATTGCGACCGATATGCGATAAAGCTCGGCAATCTGTTTTAACTGTTCGGGGGATGGACTTCCCATTTTTTCCATTCGCGCATAGGTATTTCTCTTCATATTGAGCAGAGACGCCGCCTCAGCCTGGGTCAAACCGGCGCGTTTACGGTAAGATGCAATGCGACTGTTTACGGTTTCATTTATCTTTTCCATTTTTCCTCCAAATAAAACCTTGACTTAATCGTCAGATGATTGTATAATAGCAAGTGCCTGCTGAAGTGGCTCAGATGGTAGAGCAGCTGATTCGTAATCAGCAGATCGTGGGTTCGAGTCCCATCTTCAGCTCCACGTCGTCGCAAGTATCGTATCGCTTGCGGCGATTTTTTTGCGTAAAAATCACCGTGCACTCACTACACTGCTCCTCCTCCCCGCAAAAAGTCACGCCTAAACCTCAACTGCTCGCTTGTAAACGCCCTCGCTGCGTTTCGGTTTGCTACCAACTTTTCGCGGTTACAAGTGTTTCGGATCAAGACAGTCTTTAACGAAGGAGAATGTCGCAAGTATCGTATCGCTTGCGACGATTTTTTTATATTTTACAATATTCTGCGAAATTTGTCAAATTTTGTCGTCATCATCATCCTTTTTACTGTAAGGAA
>JAGAAE010000152.1 GCA_017615405.1 Clostridia bacterium
AGGCGCAACATTTTTCTAAAGTTTTGAACGTTATTACTCCGCCCCTCAATTCCCGAGGGGCGGAGCGCTTTTAAAAAACCTACAAAGCGCTTTTAAAAAAACCGAAACAGAAATATTGATTTACAAATCATTTTGTGGTAATATGTTCTTGTTGCATTTTTTCTTCAAGGGGGGACCGAAAATGGCGAAAAAAGAGCGTGAAACCTCGATAATTCGAAAAATTGAAGATTTTTCGGCAGTGCGCGCGGTCAGGGACGGACTTATCAACATAATCCCCGTTCTTATCATCGGCGCGTTTGCTCTTGTTATCATGTTTTTCCCGATAGAGGGGTATAAAAGTTTTATAAAGACCTTCGGCGGGGGAGTTATATTCAAGTTTTTTGAGATCATAAACTCGGCGACCTTCGGGCTTTTATCGGTTTATATGACCGTTTCGATAAGCCGTTCGTATATGAACATAAAAGAGGATCCGGACGTTTCGATATTCGGCGCGATAACGGCGTCGCTCATCTCGTTTTTTATCCTTACCGGATGCGATCTTGATAGTTTTAACAAGGACAGCATGGGACCGAAGTCAATGTTTTTGGCGCTGCTTACGGGACTCGGCGCGTCGGCGGCTTTTCTTGCGCTCTGCCGCTTTATGCGAGGGCACCGAAAAATCCTCTTTTCTTCGGGTGCGACCGGCGTTTTCAACCGTATGCTTTCGACCTTTATGCCGATACTCATAATCGTTTCGATCGTTGCGCTCGCAAACCTTTCGGTCATCCGCATTTTCCACGTCGACTCCTTCCGCGAACTGCTTATGAAAACAAACAACAAGATATTCTCGTTTATAAAGGTAGACTTTTTAAGGGGATTTTTCTTTGTTCTCTTCTCGTCGGTTTTGTGGATGTTCGGTATCCACGGAAGCGACACCCTCGAAGGGGTCATGCAGAAGTATTTTACGCCCGGGCTTGAAGCAAACAGGGCGGCGGTCGAGGCGGGAGGACAGCCCACCGCTATTCTTACAAAGCAGTTTTTTGATTGTTTCGTGCTTATGGGCGGATGCGGGGCGACGATATGCCTTTTGATCGCGCTGTTGATATTTTCCCGCAACCGGGCGCGCAGAGGTCTCGCCTATACGGCGGCGCTGCCGATGATCTTCAATATCAACGAGCTGATGGTATTCGGGATCCCGATAGTTTTTAACCCCATAATGCTTATCCCGTTTCTCACCGTTCCGCTCGTCTGCTATACGACCGCATTTGTCGCGACGAGCATAGGGCTTGTTCCGATAATAACCAACGACGTCGAATGGACGACTCCGATACTCCTCGGCGGTTACAGTGCCACGGGGTCGGTCGCGGGAGCCGTTCTTCAGGCGGTCAACGTTGTTCTGGGCGTTCTTATCTATATGCCGTTTGTCAAAATGCTCGACAGACGAAGTGAGCAGGACGCACAGCGCACCTTTTCCTTGTTCCTCGACTTCTTCAAGGCGAACGAAACGGCGCTTTCGTCCAAAAAACTTACCGATTTAGGCGGCGAAAAGGGCGAATTTGCAAAGGGTCTTTCGGCAGAGATAAGTCACGCCATAAGAACGGGAAATATTGTGCTTGCCTATCAGCCGCAGTATAACTATGACGAAAAGTGCGTCGGGGTCGAGGCTCTGCTTCGCTTTAAGCACCCGGTACACGGCGTTATATATCCGCCGCTTGTAATAAAACTCGCCGAGGACGGCAATTTTCTGCCCGATCTTGAGGAAGCTATCGTCAAAAAGATCTTGTCCGAGCGCGAAAAGGTCTTTGAAAAATTCGGGAAAGGCATAAAAATATCCTTTAATATAACCGGGAAAACGGTGGTAACGGGAAGATTTTTGTCCTTTATGAAACAACTTGATGCCGAAGATCCTTTCGCGGGCAAAAATCTTTGCCTTGAAGTCACCGAACAGGCAACGCTTGCCTTTGACGACAGAACGCGCGAGGCGTTCGGCGAGCTTCATAAGCTGGGGCTTTTGCTTGCGATAGACGATTTCTCAATGGGTCAGACGTCGCTTAATTATCTTAAAGAGAATATGTTTGATATAATTAAACTCGACGGCTCGCTCGTCAAGGGACTTTCTTCCCACGAAAACTGCCGCGAGATCGTCGCCTCGATCGTCAATCTTTCAAAGACATTAAGTCTGACGGTCATTGCGGAATTTGTCGAGACCGAGTGGGACAGGCAGACCCTTCACGAGATCGGCTGCGACTGCTATCAGGGATATCTTTATTCCCCGGCGGTATTCTTATAATAAACCGTGTTATCTTTTGACCCGACGTGAAAACGCCGGGTCAAATTTTCGGGCAGATGCACAAAACGGCGGGCGTGTCATATTATAACAATAGAACGGAGGAATAATATGACAAGACGAGAATGCGGCGAAAACCCGCTTATAGAGGATATGGGCGGTCAGCCGGTCGCCCTTAATATTAACAATCTGACGCAAAGAAACAGGAATTTCAGGACCGCCCTCTGGACGGGAGAGCATCTTCAAGTTACACTTATGAGCATCCCGGTCGGCTCGGACATAGGCGTCGAAATGCACGCCGACACCGACCAGTTTTTAAGGATCGAAGACGGGACGGGTCTTGTAAAATTCGGCAAAACAAAGGACGATCTTTTCGATCATAAAAGGGTAAACGGCAACTTTGCGGTTTTTGTTCCTGCGGGAACGTGGCATAATATAGTAAATATCGGCAACCGACCGCTAAAACTATATTCGGTCTATGCACCGCCACATCATCCTTTCGGAACTGTTCAAAAGACAAAATACGACCCGGAATAAAACGTTATAAAAACACAGAAAACGTTTATGCCTGACCGAGGACGGTCAGGCATAATTTTTGAGATTTATTATCCTTTTGTTCTTCTTTTGAGCCTTTAAAAGCATACGTCCGCTCCCGCCGGCGGTGTGAACGACGTAACAGACCATCGTATCGCACCGATCGAGCATCCAGTCGTTTCGCCAAAGAATGGCATATCTTTTAGGCACCTTTTCGATCCCGTCGGGATACAGCGTCTCGTCGGGGGAATAAAGCTGATATTCTTCCTTTTTTTCGGGCAGATAGGCAAGGACAACGGCATAGTTTATATCGGGAAACTCTTTTTTCATCTCTTTAAGAACACAATATGCCATATAGTCAAATTCCCCGTGAGTGCCGACGTAGAACGTTTTTACGTTTTCTTCTGTTATCAGGGAACGTACCTGACGGCGCAATGGCTCTGTCGTTTCCGTCGGAATACTTTTATGACCGAAAAAACAACAAGCCCGCTCTTTTGACATAGATACCTCCGAAATTAAAAAAGCACACCCCCGAAGGAATGTGCCGAAAAAGTGTTTCCCTTCGTCGTTGCTACACGAATTCCTCACACACGGAAGAAAAGAGAAAAACACCTTTTACCAAGGTATTATTCTCCGTGCGTGAGATATTAAACTCGTGTAGCATAT
>JAGAAE010000153.1 GCA_017615405.1 Clostridia bacterium
AACTGGTGTATTTCCCGTCAGCTCTGGTGGGGTCACAGGATCCCGGCGTGGTATTGCGACACCTGCGGTGAAACGGTCGTTTCAAAGGACGAGGTTACCGTTTGCCCCGTATGCGGCGGCACCCACCTTACGCAGGATCCCGATACCCTCGATACCTGGTTTTCTTCGGCGCTCTGGCCCTTCTCGACCCTCGGCTGGCCCGAAAACACCGAAGACCTTAAGCATTACTACCCGACCAACACCCTCGTTACGGGCTATGATATAATCGGTTTCTGGGTAAGCCGTATGATCTTCTCGGCGCTTGAATATACCGGCAAACCGCCCTTTGGCACCGTTCTTATCCACGGTCTTGTAAGGGACGCGCAGGGAAGAAAGATGTCGAAGTCATTAGGCAACGGTATCGATCCGCTTGAGATAATCGATAAATACGGCGCCGACGCGCTCCGCTTTACCCTTGCTACCGGCAACAGCCCCGGCAACGATATGCGTTTCTCGGATGAAAAGGTCGAGGCGAGCCGTAACTTTGCAAATAAGCTTTGGAACGCTGCGAGATTTATCCTTATGAACCTTGAAAACGACGAGATCATCCCGATAAACACGGCTGATCTTGCCCTTGAAGACAAGTGGATAATCTCAAAATACAACACCCTTTGTAAGGACGTTACCGATAACCTCGAAAAATTTGAGTTGGGTCTTGCTGTCGCAAAACTCTACGACTTTATCTGGGACGTTTTCTGCGATTGGTATATCGAGATCTGCAAATCAAGGCTTAACGGCGATGATATGAAACAAAAGAACACTGCAAGAAGCGTTCTGACCTTCGTTTTCGGCGGAACACTTGCGCTCCTGCATCCGTTTATGCCATTTATCACGGAGGAGATCTGGCAGTCAATTCCGCATAGCGGCGAAACCCTTATGATGACCGAATTTCCGAAATTTGATGAGAAGTTTGCTTTTTCGGATGAGGAAGAGGAATTTGAAAAGATAATGGCGGTCATAAAGGCGATAAGAAACCGCCGCGCCGAAATGAACGTTCCGCCCTCAAAGAAGGCTACCGTTCAGATACAGACCGCCTTTGAGGATACGTTTAAGCAGGGCGCGCCATATATTTGCAGACTTGCTTATGCGTCCGAGGTCGAGATCGGCGAAAGCTTTGACGGTGAGGGTGCCGTTCGTGTCGTTACCGACTGCGCCACCGTCTTTATGCCGATGAAGGAGCTTGTCGACGTCACCGCCGAGATCGAACGCCTTAACAAGGACCTCCAAAAAGCGATGGTCGACAAGGAGTTCTTCGAAAAGAAGCTCAACAACGAAGGCTTTATGGCAAAGGCACCCGAAAATGTCAAGGAACAGCAAAGGCAGGGGCTTAAAAAGGCACTTGATAAGATCAAAATTATCGAGGACAGTATAAACGAGCTTAAGAATATGTAATAAACTGTGTCCGGTCTGTCAAGCGGCAGACCGGGCGGTTTTTAGCATGAGAAAAGAGATGATACCGTGAACCGTGATGAAACGATAGCGTATATTCATTCCCTCGGAAAATTCCGATTTCCCGCATCGCTTGAACGCATTAAAAACGTATGCCGAAAACTCGGAGATCCTCAAAACGCCTTTAAAAGTATCCATATCGCGGGGACAAACGGCAAGGGCTCAACCGCTCAAATGTTATCGAATATCCTTATAAAAAGCGGATTTAAAACGGGGACGTTTATATCTCCGTTTATTATCGACTTTAACGAGCGCATCGGCATAAACGGCGAGTTTATTTCGGATAACGACCTTTGTTTATATGCCGAAAAGGTCAAAGATACGGGCGTGGAGCTTAATGAGTTTGAGTTTATAACCGCGATGTGTTTTCTTTATTTCAGGGATAAAAAAGTTGACATCGCCGTTATGGAAACGGGGCTTGGAGGCAGGCTTGACGCCACCAACGTTTTAGGCGACGTTTCGGTCTCGGTCATAACGAAAATAGGGCTTGACCATACCGCCGTCCTCGGCGACACCATTGAAAAAATAGCCGCCGAAAAGTGCGGTATCATAAGGCGGGGCGTCCCGGTCGTTACGGTCTGCAATCAGGACGAAAAGGCGCTTTCGGTCATCAAAAAGCATTCGGGCGACCTGACCGTTCCCGAAACTCCGAAGATATTAAGATCCGACCTTTGCGGAAATGAATTTCTATATCGCGGCAAAAAATTCGAGCTTTCCCTTCTTGGAGAACATCAGATTTATAACGCCGTTACGGCTATCGAGGCGGTCGGAAAATTTTCACCCGGGATTCCCTATGAGGTGCTGAAGTCCGCTCTTTTTGAAACCGTTTTTCCTGCAAGGCTCGAGATCGTTTCGAAAGAGCCGCTTGTCATTATCGATGGCGCACACAATCCCGACGGCGGGCAGGCGCTTGCAAAATTTCTTGAAACGGTAGGTCAAAAGGTGACCGTTGTCTGCGCCATGATGAGGGATAAAAACTGTCACGGTTTTATCGAAAAAACGGCAAAGTACACCGATTTGTTTATAGCGACCGGGATAGATCTGCCACGGTGTCTCCCGGCATCGGAACTTGAAACGATCGCAGGCGAGTATATCGAAAACACCCGCGCGATATCGGACGTTAAAACGGCGTTGTCCGAAGCAGAAAGGACAAAAAACCCCGTTTTTGTTATCGGTTCGCTTTATCTTGCGTCAAAGGTGCGGAAATACTACAAAAAATAGTCTTTTGTGACAACTCAATAGGTTTATTTTTTTACGGACAGGCTTCTATTATATATAGGGGCTTGTCCTTGATTTTATATTGGAGTGAAGTTTATGGCAGTTGAAATAAAAATGAGCGGCGAGGTCATAACGGCTCATCTTTCGGGCGAGATAGACCATCATAGTGCGCTGGGGCTTCGAAGGGCGATTGACAGTTCGATAGAACTTAATATGCCTTCGCTTGTTATTCTTGATTTTGAAAGGGTATCTTTTATGGATAGCTCGGGGATAGGGCTTATTATGGGGCGCTATAAGAATCTTTCAAAACGCGGTGCGTCCCTTAATATCTGCGGCGTAAATCCGAGGCTTTATAAAATGATGCACCTTTCGGGGATCGAGCGGATAGTCAGAATAGACAAACCGCAGGAAAAGGAGAACAACAATGGTTAAGAAAAACAGTTTTTCAATGACGGTCGACTCGCGCTCGGTAAATGAGGGATTTGTGCGAAGTGTCGTGTCGACCTTTGCAACCGTTCTTGACCCGACGGTCGAGGAAATAAGCGATATAAAGACGGCGGTCAGTGAGGTCATTACCAACTGTATCGTCCATGCTTATCCCGACACGATAGGCAAGATCTACATAAACTGCGATATCGAAGGGAACGTTCTCACCGTCAGGATACGTGACAGGGGAGTGGGTATCCCAGACGTTAAAAAGGCGATGGAGCCGCTATATACTACGGCGGGCGATGAACGTGCCGGACTCGGTTTTGCGGTCATGCAAAGCTTTATGGACTGTGTGCGTGTGCGCTCAAAGCCCGAAAAGGGAACGACTGTGGTAATGAAAAAGTATATCTCCGTCCGCTATGATAACCGAAGATAAAGATCGGCTCGTGACCGAAAATTTGCGGCTCGTGTC
>JAGAAE010000154.1 GCA_017615405.1 Clostridia bacterium
AGAAGCCGCTCGATATTCGGGCGGGAATACGAGCTTCCCTTTCGCCGCGGGGTAAAGCGGCGGATATGGTGCGTTTCGTCCAGCGTACCCGCTCTGCCGTCGATCCAGCCGAAGCAAAGCGCCTCTTCGACCGCGTCGTTGTAGGAGACCCCGGCTTCTCCCGACTCCTTTGTCGGAAAGACGAACCAGATCTCGGAGCACGACTCGAAATGCTTTTCAAGCCACGCCCGCCACTCGCCTCTGTCGCGGCAGTAAATTATATTTGATGGGGGCTGGTGTTTTTCTTTCATTGTCACGCCCTCCTTTTTGTTAAATTATATCATGTTTGAATGAAAAAAACAATGATGACGGCGCAAAGCGCCTTATGATGCATCTTCGCTTCGCTCAGAAATGATGTAGATCGCTATGCGATCAATGATGTGATGTTTGCCCCAATGTCCCGCAGGACACATCATTGCCGAAGGCAACATCATGTGTCGCAGACACACATCATTTGCCCGACAGGGCAAACATCATTGAAAAAAGCACGCTTTCGCGTGCTTTTTTCTGGTGGGGACGGTTGGGATCGAACCAATGACCTCATGCATGTCAAGCATGCGCTCTGACCGGCTGAGCTACGCCCCCGTGCAACACTATTTTATCACACTTGTCGTTTTTTTCAAGTACAAATTTTAAAAAATGCGAATTTTCTTGATCTTTTTTTGCAAAAACACGTACGAAACACATAATATAAGGTATTGAAATAATACTTATCAAGTGTTATAATCTACATATAATATAAGCATAAGGTTTTGACCTTTTCCTACTTTCATGACAGAAGGGATGATAATATGTATTATGGAATGTTTTGGGATCCTACCTATATTCTGGTAATTATCGGTGCGGCAATTTGCGCGGTCGCCTCGATCAACGTTTCGACGACCTTCAAACGTTACAGCAAGACCTTTAACCATAGGGGTATCACCGCCGAACAATGCGCAAGGGAGATTCTTCAAAGCGCCGGGATTCTTGACGTTCGGATCGAGCGTGTAAACGGCAACCTGACCGACCATTATTCGCCGAAAGACAAGGTGTTAAGGCTTTCGGAAAGTGTTTACGGGTCTTCATCCATTGCAGCGATAGGCGTTGCGGCGCACGAATGCGGGCACGCGATACAGCATCAGGTCGAATATTCGCAGCTGAAACTTCGCACACTTTCTGTACCGATGGCAAATTTCGGATCGTTCCTTTCATGGCCGTTGATAATAATCGGACTTATTATGTCTTTTAAGCCTTTGATACTGATCGGCATCATTCTGTTTACATTTGTCGTTCTTTTCCAACTTATCACCCTGCCGGTCGAATTCAATGCTTCAAGGCGCGCCGTCAAGATCCTTTCCGATTCGATGATCCTGACAAAAGACGAGGTCAAGGTAGCAAGAAAGGTTTTATCCGCCGCCGCTATGACCTACGTTGCCGCGCTTTTCGCCTCTGTTCTTCAACTTTTAAGACTTCTTTTGCTGGCAAGAGGCAGAAGAGATTAGACTATCACCGCCCGCACAGATCTTCTTTGTGCGGGCATTTTTAAACAAGCATAAAAAGAGCAATTAAGATGACAAACGGTAAGGCAATATTGATCCGTCGTCCGACCTTTGACGCCTGATTTCATTAAATGCTAAAAAATGCTTGACAAATGGTATAATATGTTATATAATATCTCTCGCATCCAAAGACAGCAGGTGGCGTTGAGCCGTAAGTTTATCGCCTGCCGAGGTTAGCGTGAAACTGAAATTATATAATTTTTGATTCATGTCTGTCCGTTCTTTGGCGGACTTTTTTATTTTTTCGGAGGTGAAAAAATTGCCAAACGCAAAGGTTTTAGAACAAAAGCAAAAACTTGTTGCTGAACTTGCCGAAAAGGTTACCGGTTCGATCGCAGGCGTGCTCGTTGATTACAAGGGTATCACCGTTGCCGACGACACCGCGCTCCGTAAGGAACTCCGCGAAAACGATATCGATTACTTCGTAGTCAAGAATACACTTCTTTACCGCGCTCTTGAAGGAACCGGTCTTGAAGATATGCGTGCGACCCTCGAAGGAACGACCGCTATCGCTCTTTCAAAGGAGGATCACACCGCAGCCGCAAGAATTCTTGCTAAATTCGCCGAGAAGCACGATTCTTTCTCGATCAAAACCGGATTCCTCGAAGGAAAGGTCATCGATCTTGAGACCATCGACTCTCTGGCAAAGCTTCCCACCAAGGAAGTTCTCCTGGCATCCGTTTGCAACGTTTTCCAGGCACCTATCGCAGCATTTGCCCGCGCTGTTCAAGCCATCGTAGATAAGAACGGCGAAGCCGAGGCATAATCAAAAAATTTTAAAAAAGAAAGAAAAAACATTTATTTATTGGAGGAAACTAAAATGGCATCTGAAAAGATCACAGCTATGATTGAAGAGTTAAAGACTCTTACCGTTCTTGAGCTTTCCGAGCTCGTTAAAGCAGTTGAAGAAGAATTCGGCGTATCCGCCGCAGCAGCAGTTGCAGTAGCAGCTCCGGCAGCAGGCGGTGCAGCAGCAGAAGAGAAGAGCGAATTTGACGTTATTCTCGCTGAAGCAGGCGCTAACAAGATCCCGGTTATCAAGGTCGTTCGTGAGATCACCGGTCTCGGTCTTGCCGAGGCTAAGGCTCTCGTTGACGGCGCTCCGAAGCCGATCAAGGAAGCTTGCTCTAAGGATGACGCAGAGGCTATCAAGGCTAAACTTGAAGAAGCCGGCGCTAAGGTTGAGCTTAAGTAATTGTTCTAAAACGGATTTTCGGTGCGTCCTGTCGGGCGCACCGTTTTTTACTTGACATTTGAAAAACAATCAGGTATAATTGTTTCCGTTATTTTTGCAGAGTAGATCTCATTGTTAGTACCGGCGGACGGGGAGTTGTCGCCGATATGCAAATCTTTAAGATCGCATCCCGCTGCCGGATATATCAGGATATGTTTTTTGATCATCCTCTTTTGTTCGGACAGCCGGATAAAGGAGGATTCTTTTATGGAACAAACCGGAATACTAAAAAAGGATTATTGGGGACAAGCGGTCAAAAACTGTGCCGATATAAAAATGCTCGCCGTTGCCGCAGTTATCACCGCTCTCAGTATTGCGGTCAAGGCGATCAATATTGTTATCATTCCCCCGCAATCTCTGATTATTTCTTTCGCCTGCTATTTTCACGCCCTCGGCGCCTTTATATACGGACCCATCCTTGCGCTTTTTGCCGGGGCGATAAGCGATACCTTAGGTGCTGTCATCTTTCCTCAGGGAACATATTTTTTGCCATACATCATCCCCGAAACGTTAAGCTGTTTTATCTATGCCCTTTTCCTTTGGAACAGAAAAAGTATAACCGTTTCAAGGGCCTTGGCGGCGCGTTTCACGGTCAACTTGATATGCAATATCATTCTTAACTCGATTATAACAAAATGGTATTTCGCATTTTTCGGTATCCCGGTTGCCTATCCGCTTGTAAATTCGCTCCGTATCGCAAAAAACCTCATTATGTTCCCGCTTGAAGGAATACTGATGGCGGTCATAATAAGTGCATCGGTGATACCCCTTAAACGGATGGGGGTTATACGGCAGGATATCGATGGTGAAAAAATCACACAAAAAAGCATTATCACGGTGTTTATCCTGTTTGTTATTTCGATAGGTCTTGTCATCGGGTTCTACTTTTTACTTCCCTATCTTAAATTGCATCAGATCACGTTCCTTTAAAAAAATAAAGATCAAAGCCCTGAAGCGAAGACTTCAGGGCTTTTTCGTATCCATTATTCTATTGGACAAATTCGGGTATTACCTTCGCGTTAGTGTAA
>JAGAAE010000020.1 GCA_017615405.1 Clostridia bacterium
AATCCGGACACCGAACGCAACAACACTAACGAAGCCCTTCTTTTTCATTGTATGCTTTATGCTTTTCAACATAACCTTACCTTTGATTTTGAAGGTAGCGTTATAAAAGGGATAAACTATTTCTTCCGCAAATACGAAGGCGTTCCTACCGAATATTTCAGAATCCGAAAAGTTTTTAATCCCGAAATCGTTTTAAGTGAGGCAAAAAAAGAAGCTGACATGTTACAGAGTAAAAATGATTGTTTTGTTCACGAAAGTGCCTATATAGATGATAATGTCTCTATCGGAAAAGAAACAAAGATATGGCATTTTTGTCATATTCAAAAGGGTGCCGTTATCGGTGAGGATTGCTCTCTCGGGCAAAACGTCAACGTTTCTAAAAACGTTCATATTGGAAACCGCGTTAAAATCCAGAATAATGTTTCTGTCTATGAAGGCGTAACTTTAGAGGACGGTGTTTTTTGCGGACCGTCAATGGTCTTTACAAACGACCCGACCCCGAGAGCCGAATTTCCGAAGGGAAGCGAAAACTATAAAAAGACACTTGTGAAAAAAGGTGCATCTATCGGCGCGAATGCAACGATAGTCTGCGGCCATACCCTTGGGGAATATTGCATGATTGCGGCAGGTGCCGTTGTTACAAAGGATGTTCCCCCTCATGCTCTTATGGCAGGCGTTCCGGCAAAACAGATAGGCTATGTCTGTGAATGCGGGGAGCTCCTAAAAGGCACAAAAACATGTAAAAAATGTGGCAAAACTTTGGATATATAACAATCGGAGGCTATCATGCAATTCAGAGATTTAAAAAAACAATATGATGTTCTGAAGGACGATATTGATAGAGAAATAGACGAGGTCATCGCCTCTTCGGGCTTTATATCGGGTAAAAAAGTCAAGGAACTCGAAGAGAAATTGGCAGAATATGTCGGCGTTAAACATTGTATCACCTGCGCCAACGGCACAGATGCGCTGACCCTTGCGCTCAAAGCGTGGGGGATCGGCGAAGGTGACGCCGTCTTCGTCCCCGATTTCACCTTCTTTTCAAGCGGCGAATGTCCCGCTGCCGAAGGCGCGACCGTGATTTTTGTCGATGTCTGCGAAGACACCTTCAACGTTGACCCCGATAAGCTCGAACAGGCGATAACAAGGGTTAAAAGCGAAGGAAAATACACTCCGAAGGTCGTCGTTGCGGTCGACCTGTTCGGTCTTCCCGCCGACTATACAAAAATTAAACCGCTTTGCGAAAAATACGGGCTTTTGCTTTTGGAGGATGGCGCTCAGGGCTTCGGCGGCGAGGTAAACGGCAAAAAAGCCTGCTCCTTCGGCGATATTTCAACCACCTCCTTCTTCCCGGCAAAGCCGCTCGGCTGCTACGGTGACGGCGGCGCCGTTTTCACCGATAATGACGAATGGGCGGCAATGATCAGAAGCCTTGCCGTGCACGGGAAAAGCGGTGAAGATAAATATAACAATATCCGTTTGGGGCTTAACAGCCGTCTTGACACTATTCAAGCGGGCATTCTTCTTCCGAAACTGAAAGCCTTCAAAGATCATGAGGTCGATGACGTTAACAAGGTTGCCCGCCTTTATAATTCGCAGCTTGACGGCACCAGTCTTAAACTGCCCGTTCCGAAGGACGGATTTTTAAGCAGCTGGGCGCAGTACACCGTGATCCTGCCCGAAAACGTTGACCGCACCGCGCTTCAATCAAAGCTCAAAGAAAACGGTATACCTTCCATGGTTTATTATATTAAACCCATGCATTTACAGGGCGCTTTTCAGAACACCGACAGCGCAAAATCCGATTGTCCGGTAACGGAACGGCTCTCAAAAACGGTTTTGAGCCTGCCTATGCATCCGTATTTAGATGACAAAACCGTTAAATTCATCTGCGATACCTTAAAAGCAAATTTGTGATAAAAACGAGGGATAAACTTGATTAAAAAAGTTTTAATGATTTCCGATAACGATATAACCTCATCGGAGTCTCTTGGAGTAACGAAAAAACTGCTTGGGCAGTATAAGGCGTTTAATAATTTGGGTTGTGACGCATATCATCTTTGTTTCAAGGACGAGCAGGGAGTTCTTATCCACGGCGACGATACGACTGTGCTTGTTAAACGGCAACCGAAAATGTATTTCACATATCTAAAGCTTTTAAAGTTTGCCGATAAGGTCTGCCTTGAGAACAAAATCGATATGTGTTATATTCGGTATCCTCTTGCCGATTTTGCATTTATGAAGATGATCAAAAAACTTCATAAAATATGCAAGGTTATAATCGAGATACCAACATATCCATATGATGATGAGATTGGAATCGACGCCGGATTTATTACCAAATTCAATTTTAAGCAAGACCTGAAAAACAGATATAAACTAAAAAACTATACTGACCTTATCGTTGATATCGGAAATGAAAAAACTATTTACGGTATCCGTTGTGCAAATATTTATAACAGCATCGACATTGACTCCGTCCCGTTTGACTGCAACAAGAAAAAAAGCGACATAGATATTCATATACTAAGCGTTGCACTTATAAGACCGGATCATAGATTTGACCGACTGATATGCGGGCTAAGAGAATATTACAACAAAAAAACATCTGACGAACCCGATGTTTTCTTTGACATCGTCGGATCGGGCATTGGCGACGAAAAGGAAAGGCTTGAGAAACTAGCCAAAGAAACTAACCTCGAAAAGTATGTCAGATTTCACGGCACAAAATCGGGCAAAGAGCTTGACGAATTATTCGATTCAAGCATTGTAGCAATTTCTACCCTTAACAGCAAGTGCGCCGAAGGAGAAAAAACATCAGTTTTAAAGACCAGGGAATACTGTGCAAGAGGCATTCCTTTCATTAGCAGTATGCCGGACATTGCCATTCCGGATAATTCGGATTTTTGCAAACTTTTTAAATCCTGTGACGATCCTATCGATGTAAGAGAGATCATAAGTTATGTTGATTATATTAAATCC
>JAGAAE010000155.1 GCA_017615405.1 Clostridia bacterium
CGACGTCGTGGGTCACCATAATAACCGTTATCCCCTCGCCTTTCAAGGTGCCGAGAATACTGCCGAGTGTCCTTTTAAACGCAGCGTCAAGTCCCTTTGTCGGTTCATCGAGCAAAATTATACGAGGTTCACGAAGCATAAGTTTTACAAGAGCGCATTTTTGCTGTTCACCGCCGCTTAAATCGTAAGGGTGGCGGGAAAGCAACGGCTCAATACCGAAAAGATTTATCCATTTTTCGGCTTTTTTTGAAAAATACACATCGGAACCGCCCGCCAGTTTCCATGCGGATCTCAGATCATCAATAACTGTATTCCCTGCAAAAAGCAGGGTCGGATCCTGAGGAAGCAGGGCGACCGTTTTCCTGTAAAGTGAATTACCTTTATAATCTTTTATCTTCTTTCCGAAGATACGGCAGGTGCCGGCGTATGGGATCCGAAGACCGGCGATAATGTCAAGCGCGGTAGTCTTCCCGCTTCCGTTTTCGCCGAGGATCGCAAATATCTCGCCCTTGCCGACTTTAAGTGTCATTTCGTTTATTACGTCAGGCGATGTTCTTTCATACCGGAACGTCACCTTATCAAGTTCAACGGCAGCTTCGGTTTCTTTAAGCGGCAATTTTTCAGTTTTTCCTTTTGCGTCGGGGTAATTATTCGTCAAAAAAGTTCTGCCTTCCTTTACGGTCAAGGGGCAAACACCTGTCGCGCCAAGCCCGGACCAGAGGCGAGCAGGGGTCGGAAAGCCGGAAAAAATCGGGTTTCCCCGCAAAGAGTTACAGACTTCATTCGGGCTTCCTTTTGCCGCAAGTTTTCCGTTTTCAAGCACTAAAACGTTATCGCTGAGCGGAAAGACCTCTTCTAATCGATGTTCGCTTATAATCACCGTAACGCCTGATTCACGGTTGATTCTTTTCAGAGTATTGAGAAAATCGGATGCCGCTATCGGGTCAAGCTGTGCGGTCGGCTCGTCAAGGAGCAGAATATCCGGGCGCATAACCATAACCGAGGCGAGATTGAGAAGCTGTTTTTGCCCGCCTGATAGAGTGTCGGTGCTTTGATGATACCATCCTCCGATACCGAAATAACTTGCCGTTTCCCCTACTCTAAGACGTATTTCTTCGGGGTCAAGTCCCATATTTTCAAGCCCGAACGCCATCTCGTGCCAGACCTTATCGGTGACGATACCGTCGTCGGGGAACTGCGAAACAAAGCCTATCCTGTCGAATGAGATACTATCGGCGGAACGACCGAAAAATTCAATATTGCCGATTATTTCACCCACCGGAGCGATCTCGTTTTTCAGAAGTTTCAAAAGCGTCGTTTTTCCGCTTCCCGACTCACCTATTATCAGATTAAAACTACCTTCAGGCAGAGTAAATGATATGTCATCAAGAGCTTTTCCCACGCCGGATGGATAAGAGAAGGTCAGATTTTTGATTTTAATCGTTTCCACTTAATACGCTCCTTTACTTCAAGAATTGACGGCAAAAACGAGAGTACCGAAAACATTATGACCGCCGCCGAGCTTTCAAACGAAAGCCATTGTACGGTAACTGCCGGATAGTATGAAAAATCAAGACCGTGACGAAATGAAACGATCATAACACCCGAAACAAGGCACACGCAAAGTACAATCAATATAAGATCGCGAAGACGAAAAGTAATGTCCGAGTAGGTTGTTCGACGGTTTTTCCCGTAGCCTCTCGCACGCATTGAATCAGCTGTTTCGACCGCTCTTTCCAGCGACCAACCGACCAGGGCATTAAAGGTGTGAAGTACCGCTTTTACTCTGTCAAAATAGCCGTCGGATGAGGTTTGACCGAGTGTTTTTTGCGCCCTGGCAAGCCGCTTAGACTGTTTTTTAAGCATTGGGATGTACCTTAGTGCTGTTGAGAGAACAATCGCGGTCTTAGGGGTCATCCTTCCAAATAGGTAGACGGTTTTATCAGCGGTTAAAACAAGGCTAAGCGCCTTACACCAGATAAACACCGAACTGACCATAAGCCCTATCCCTGCGCCATAAAGGTAGGCTTCAAGCGTGACCGGATTATCGTTAAAATAGTATAGCACCGTAACGCCGTTATGTGAAAAGAAGGGATTGATTGCGGTTATAAAGCAAGAGAGGAAAAGACATAAAAGCAGACTGCGACGAAGGTCATTCCACGAGGCAAGAAAGGTGCAAAAGAGGACCGCGCCCGCAAACGAAACACATAAAAGTATCGGGTTAGGTATGAACATCGAAACAAGCAAAATTTCCAAAAAGCACAGTGCGGCGGCGACCGGGTTGCAGTTTTTAAGTGTCATGAGCCGCCTCCTTCCGAAGAGAAGGTGTTACCGGTATCGACGCCTAAATCAAGGGTATACATCCACTCTATGACGTCACCGGGTTTCACCTTGTAACCCGCGCATCCGATAAAAGGAGATTCACCGTTGACGTGATAGACCCAGCCCGACATATCGCCGAAATCAAATTCATATAGATACCGGATACCGGCGATATAGGTCATGCTCCCCGACCCTTTTTTCTCCATCTGGATGCCGTTTTGTTTTACGGCACAGGACAGGACGTCATATACCGTGTCGCCTTTTTCAATATCTATTTTTGTCGGCGGTAGGATGCACCCGTCCTTCGGAACAAATTTTGAATCGGTTTTTCCGGCAACGGTATCGCACCTGATCGAGATCGTGACTGTGCCGACGGCATTATTCTTGGCGGGGACTTTATTATGCTGAGAAACGGATTCAAAATTCGTAAAAACGACAAACGAAACACACACCGCAAAAATGCAGATAACAAGCAAAATATTCTTTCGGTTTGCTTTCTTTATTATGAATAAAATCAGCGCAAAAACACCTGCCAAAACAAACAGAACAATAACGACGACGAGTTTATAGCTTGTGGATTTAGATTGCCGCTTTGTGGAAACGGTTGATTTATCATTGCCCGGTTCGTTATTATTCGATTTGCTTTCGCCGATCGTTTGAGTTTCGGGATCTGCGGATTTTTCCTGTGTCGATTCTGATTTTTCAGAAACTTTTGAAGCACTTTTCGGGGAATCAGTATCACCGGATGAAGGATTTATATCTCCCTTTTCCGGGGAGGAAACACTACCGCCTTCTTCTTTATTTGTTTCGACTGAAGCAAGGTGTGAAAAACCGCCGCTTTTTAAACGGAACATTTTCAATCCATCAAACGGAGTATTGCCGTTTTTTTGAAAGCGCTGATCAGTTCGACAATCAATTTTAAGGTCTGAAAGCGCCGTTATGACCTGCGCCGTGCTCTCACAGTTTTCTTTACCTAATGTAGAGAAGCTTCCGTCGGCATTTTGTTTGTTCGCTAAAAATGCGATCGCGCGGTCAACCGCCGCCTTGATATTCGGCTCGTTATAGTGAGGCGCCAACGCCTGCAAGACCATTGAAGTCACGTCGACGTCTCCCGAATCGCCCCTGACCGACCAACCTCCGCCGGGCTTTTCCATATTAAGAATTCGGGTTTTGATCTGACCGACGGTATACGATTTGCTTTCAATACCGTTATTTAAAAGATGAAGACCGAACACCTGAGCCATTAAGCCCGCCTTATCAATCGGAATATCGGCAATATCTTGAACAACGCCGTCCCGTTTTCCCGTTGCAATGAGGGTAAGCGCAAACTTCTGCGCCGTTTCCGTAACCCTCGGCATATTGCCGGCAAGATAGTCGATAAGCGCTGCCTGATACGATTTAAAGTCATAATTTCCGTTTTGCGAGAGTGCGATAACATACCACTCCGATCCGGAAGCGACGTTATTTGTCAGGGTCGTATCGATCCAGTTTTGAACCGACAAATTCCCTTTTTTAGACGCAAGGATGCCGTCGGCAAGATCTTTCACCTCACCGACGGTATCAGTTAAGTTATTCACGTTCCCGCTGTTATTAAAGACGTAAAGCGAAGAACTTCCGTTTTTCATTCTCGCATATGCGACCAATGAATAGTAGGACTGTGACGTTGCGCCGTCGTTGAACGGTTCCTCTGACGCCGCCGTGAAAGACAGCGAACAGAAAAGCAACAGCAACGCCAAAGCAAGTGAGAATAACTTATTTCTCATAAACTTTTTTAGCCGCAAACGCCGCTAATGCGCCGGACAAAGCAACCATAAAAACAAGGATGCTCAAATCGTCGCCGGTCTTGGGCGATTTGTTCTCTGTGGTTGCCTGAGGCTTGGCGTTGACCGTTACCTTAAGTACAGGCGGAACAAGAATGTCGTCAACCTTTTTTGCGCTGATAAGGTATTCTCCCACTTTATCCATTGGGATAGTCACCTTGCCGTTTTCATCGGTTTTAAGGGTTGTTTCAACTCCATCAATAGTGATGATCGCCTCAGCAACGTTGACGTTTATCGGGGCGTAATCGGCGTCAAACACAACGGCTTTCAGCGTAACGGTAAGCTTGTCCCCTTCTGTTACAGTCGCATTGAATTTATCAAAGAAACTGTAACTGTCGGACGTCGTTTCATAGGTCTCGGGGTTAAACTCATAGACCTGAAAAATAAAGGCATTGAGATAATCACCCGCTTTTATTTCATCTGTAAGACCCATAGCCATTTTGTTGTTGACGTAGTAGCTGAAGTTACCGCTTGTATCACCCCAAAGCTTGGTGATGTAAAGTCCGTATTGACTGGTACCGGTAGCATACCCGGCAGCGGCGCCGCCTTCATACTTTGCCTCGTGCATGGCGAAAAACGCCTCGTCAAGGTCAAATTTTCCGTCGCCGTTTTTATCGGTAACGGTTATTTTTTCCTGTGATAAAATGATTTTTCCAGAATTGTCGCTGAAGGTGACAAAAACGTCAGTAGTTGCAGCCTCCGCAACCGCGCAGATTGAAAAGCATCCTGCGACGATCATTATTGCCAATAATAAACCGATTATTTTCTTCATAATTCATTCTCCTTTGATTTTAAACATTTTTTGCCTTTAATATCCGAAAAATCGGGACCTTTCTTCAAAACTGCTATCCCCCTTACCAAAACAAAACACTCCATTGAGCCAAAGGTCAAAAGAGTGCAGATGATATTTCCGTTATCGAGATTCTAAGCGCAAAATGGCACAAAACCCGCAAAAACGGTAAAATCGATCGCACCCTTCACGCCCAAGTCGTGTAAACCTTGAAGAAACGGCAGGTATCTGGCTTATGACAAATAAACCAAGAAAAATCAATGATAGAATAACAATGATATATTTCGTCAAACACAGTAATGGCGGTTGCTCCGGATTCGAACCGGATATCCTTTTGATCTACTCAGCTAACAACTTTTCAAACCGTATCTTCCAAAACTATTAAGTTTGAACACATTATACCATATATTGTGGTTATAATCAAGTCTTAATCACAATCCGTTTAAAGTTCGAGAAAAAATAAAAATATTAGTTGACTTTTCGGTACGTTTAGCATATAATATTAAGGTACTAACAATAAATATCGCGGGGTGGAGCAGCTGGTAGCTCGTCGGGCTCATAACCCGAAGGTCGTTGGTTCAAATCCTTCCCCCGCAACCACAAAAAGTGCCTCTTTTGTCTACCAAAAGAGGCGCTTTTTGAACGATGTGTTCCGCTTACACGGAACGTGATGTGTCCTTCGGACGTGATGTGCACTTCGTGCGTGATGTTTTCCTTCGGCAAGTGAATAGGAACGCATCACATC
>JAGAAE010000156.1 GCA_017615405.1 Clostridia bacterium
AAAAGGGCGTCGTACGTGATAAAAAAGTTCATATAAACGTTATCGAGAAGGTTTTGGGTTTTGTAAGAGATAACGGCTTTATCGTATCGGGGCTTGACTATTCTCCCGTAAAAGGACCCGAAGGAAATATTGAATATCTTTGTTTTATCGAAAAATCCAAAGAAAAAAGAGATATCGAAATCGATATATCATCGATCGTCGAAAGTTCGCATAATGAATTGAACGGAAGTGATTAAATGACCATAACTGTTTTACCTAACGTTGATAAAAACGGCTGTCTTGAAACCCTCGAGAAGATGGGCGTGTTTTTCAAAGAAAACGGAATAAAAGCATTCCTGCCCGAGACGGTTTGCTGCTCGAATTTTGAATCGATCCCGGAGGAAGATCTTTTCATAAAGGGAGATTTTATCGTAACGATAGGCGGCGACGGAACAATAATCCGCTATGCCAAAAAGGCCGCCGAGGCGAAAAAGCCGATAATAGGCATTAACGCCGGAAGAATAGGCTATCTTGCCAATCTCGAGCAGAGCGAGTATAAACTTCTTTCAAAACTTAAAACGGGAGAATATACGACCGAAAAAAGAATGATGCTTAAAATCACCGTCACCGACGACAGCGGCAAAACCAACGTCTATAACGCCCTTAACGATGCGGTCGTAACAAGCGGGTATATTGCGAGGATCATCGATATCTATGCCGGCATCGAAAACGACAGCATCCATTACCGTGCCGACGGTATAATCGTTTCGACCCCTACCGGATCGACAGCATATTCGCTCTCGGCAGGCGGCCCCGTCATCGATTCATCTGCGCAGTGTATCTGCATAACGCCGATATGTTCTCATTCGCTTTCGGCAAAGCCTATCATTTTAGGCAGTGACAGAAGCATAAGAGTAAACGCATTTTCCAAAAAAAAGGCGGATATCTATCTTACCGTTGACGGACGAAAGGTCGCTCAGGTAAGGCAGAAAACAAAAATAATGATCGAAAAATCGGATGAATACGTCGAGCTTATAAGGCTTAACGAAAAGAATTTTTATTCGACGCTTTCAATGAAGTTTTCGGATTTTTCAAAGCAATAATGCAAAGGAGGCAAAACAATGAAAAATAAACGTCAGGAAAAAATACTTGAAATAATAAACAAATCCCCGATCTATACGCAGGACGATCTTCAAAGCGCACTGTTGAACTACGGCTTCAAGGTCACCCAATCGACCGTTTCAAGGGATATAAGGGAATTAAAACTCGTTAAAAGTCACGATGATGCCGGCAACTATTGCTACGTTGCTCCGAAACAGTATTCCTCCGAAACCTCCAAGGAATTCAAACAGGTAATGCTTAAATCGGTCAAGGAAGTCGACTATGCCGTAAACGACGTCGTAATCAAGTGTATGACCGGTATGGCTCAAAGCGTTTGCGTCGCCCTTGAATCCGAGTTTGCCGACGTTATGCTCGGCTCGATCGCGGGAGACGATACGGTTTTGCTTATCGCGCGCAGCGAGCAGGACGCGCAGTGGCTGACCGAACAAATCAAAGTAATGTTATAACGGCGGATTTATTATGCTTAAATATTTGTGCATCGAAAACATCGCCGTTATTGAAAAGGCGGAGATAGATTTCGACGGCGGCTTTAACGTCCTGACCGGCGAGACCGGTGCGGGAAAATCAATAATAATCGATTCGATAAACGCTGTCTTAGGCGAGCGGACAAGCCGTGATCTTATAAGAAAAGGCTGCGATAAAGCAAGCGTCACGGCGATATTCGGTAACTTATTAAAGGAAACGACCGAACTTCTCGCTCTGTCCGACGCCGCGCCCGACGAGGACGGTAACCTTCTTATAACAAGGACGATAACCCCTTCGGGCAGTACGGTCAGAATAAACGGAAAAACGGCGACGGTCGGTGTTTTAAAGTCTATCGGGAAATATCTTGTCGATATCCACGGACAGCACGACAGCCAGATGCTTCTTGACGCCGATAATCATTGTTCCTATATAGACCGTATGTCGGGGAATAAATCAAAAAGAGACGATTACTACGCCGAGTTTAAGAAACTTAATGCGATAAGGAAGGAACTGAACGCATTAAACGCCGACAGCGACGAAAAAACAAGGCGCCGGGAATATCTTGATTTTTGTATAAGGGAACTTGAAACCGCCGCGATAGAGCCGGGTGAGAAGGATCGTCTTAAAGAAAAAATGGCCCTTGCCGAGAACTTTGAAAAGACCGTCAGTGCGATAAACGGCGCGCTGATAAGGATTTCGGGCGGCGATGAGACCGACGGCGCATTAAGTCTTATAAGCGGCGCCGCGAAGAGCCTTTCGGGTATAAAATCAAAGGAAGCAGAGGGATATGGCGATTCTCTTGATTCGGTTTATGCCGAACTTGAAGGCGTTTCGGAAGGGCTGAGGCAGATCCTTGACTCGACCGAATCGACCGTCACCGATAAGGATGCGATCGCCGAACGGCTCGACCTTATCAACCGCCTCATAAAGAAATACGGCGGAAGCGAAGAAGCCGTCTTTGACTTTCTAAGCAGATCGAAAGAGGAACTTGAAAGGATAGACACGAGCGACGAGACGCGGGCTGAACTTTCAAAGCAACTCGAAGCATCGACAAACAGGCTTATAAAGCTTGCCGGGATACTGTCGGACGATCGGATAAAAACCGCCGAAAAGTTTTCGCGTGACGTTACCGACGTCCTTACGTACCTTGATATGCAAAACGTCAGGTTCAAGGTCGGTATCGGTAAGGGAAGATACACCAAAAACGGTTGCGACGTCGTTGAATTCGAGGTCAAAACAAACGTCGGGGAAGACTTCAAGCCGTTAAGTAAAATCGCT
>JAGAAE010000157.1 GCA_017615405.1 Clostridia bacterium
CTGTTAAAATGATCGCATAAAGAGAAAAACCTATGATTAAGAGTAGTAGTTTGATCTCTCGCGTTTTTAGAGAGTCGCCGATGGTGGAATGGCGACAATGCGGTTTCAAATGAATGGACTTATGAGGGCGACCGAAAGTGTTTTCACGAGTAGCAGTCGACGGTTATGCACCCGTTACAGTGCAAGTCGTATGTCAGTACGACGTTAAAGCCGGATGATTTTTCATCAATCAGGGTGGTACCGCAGGATTTAAAGTCTTGTCCCTTTGGGACGGGACTTTTTTGTTTTAAGTGAGGAAAGTGTTATGTTTATTTTAAAGAAACGATGGCGAAAGCCGGAATAACAATTTTTTGATCGGAATATCATTCTAAAAAAATATTAAAACAAATAATCTGGAGGAAAGACTTATGAAAAACGAAAAAATACCCTACAAAATTTATCTTGAAGAAAGCGAAATGCCGAAGAATTGGTACAATGTTCGTGCCGATATGAAAAAAAAGCCGGCACCGCTTTTAAACCCCGGAACGGGCAAACCGATGACCGCCGAAGAACTCGGCGTTGTCTTCTGTGACGAACTCGTACAGCAGGAACTTGACGACACCACACCTTTTATCGAGATCCCCGAAGAGATCCGTAATTTCTATAAGATGTATCGTCCCTCTCCCCTCGTTCGAGCTTACTGTCTTGAGGAAAAACTCGGCACACCCGCAAAGATCTATTATAAATTCGAGGGCAACAACACCTCGGGAAGCCACAAACTCAACTCGGCGATCGCTCAGGCTTACTATGCTAAAAAGCAGGGACTTAAAGGCGTTACGACCGAGACCGGAGCAGGTCAATGGGGTACCGCTCTTTCAATGGCTTGCTCGTATTTCGGGCTTGACTGCAAGGTGTTTATGGTAAAATGCTCTTATGAGCAAAAGCCGTTCCGCCGCGAGGTCATGCGTACCTACGGCGCAGAGGTCACACCCTCTCCGAGCGAGACGACCAACATCGGCAAAAAGATTTTGGCGGAGCATCCCGGCACGACCGGAAGCCTTGGCTGCGCTATTTCGGAAGCCGTTGAGGTAGCAGTAGGTACCGAAGGATATCGCTACGTTCTCGGAAGCGTTCTCAATCAGGTGCTTTTGCATCAGTCGGTAATAGGTCTTGAAACAAAGGCGGCTCTCGATAAGTACAACATTAAGCCCGACATCATTATCGGTTGCGCGGGCGGCGGCTCCAACCTCGGCGGTCTTATCGCACCCTTTATGGGCGAAAAGCTTCGCGGCGAGGCAGATTACAGGATCATCGCCGTTGAGCCGGCATCCTGCCCGAGCCTTACGAGAGGCGTTTACGCTTACGATTTCTGCGATACCGGAATGGTTTGTCCGCTTGCCAAGATGTATACCTTAGGCAGTGACTTCATCCCCTCGCCGAACCACGCCGGCGGTCTTCGTTACCACGGTATGAGCTCCACCCTTTCCGAGCTTTACGATCAGAAGCTTATGGAAGCTACAAGCGTTGTTCAGACCGAAGTTTTCGAGGCGGCTGAACAGTTTGCAAGGGTCGAAGGCATCCTCCCCGCTCCCGAAAGCTCCCACGCTATAAGGGTCGCCATCGACGAAGCTCTTAAATGCAAGGAGACCGGCGAAGAAAAGACCATCGTCTTCGGTCTTACCGGAACGGGCTATTTCGATATGGTAGCATATGAGAAATTCCACGACGGCAAGATGACCGACTATATCCCGAGCGACGAAGATCTTAAACTCGCAAGAGCAAAGCTTCCTAAGGTTAAATAAACGGTATATAATAATTGTCCCCGCCTTGCGTGAATGCAAGACGGGGATTTTTGTATTCTATTGAATTTGCGCTTTTGTTATGATTCTCTCCAGGTAACTTCGTCTTCGACGTAGCCCTTCTTTTTCTTATTGTTCACAATAAGTTTTGCAATAAATCCGCTTGCGAAGACAAGAACGGTTACGACCCAACCTGCGGCGACTTGCGCCCATATCGGATAATCGCCGTAAGAACCGCCGTTATCATGGAAAAGAGAGTAGATATTCCAGCTGAACAAGGCTACAAGGAGTATCGGAGCAATATATTTGACCGACGCCGCAAACCAACCGTAGGGCGCCTTGAATTTTTTCGTGTTCTTGTTAATCTCGTCAAGCACCTTGCGAAGGCTGAAGCACCAGCCGACAGCAATACATTCAAGGACACCGATGACAATAAGATTGAAGTTATTTGCCCAGTTATCAACGATATCAAGCCATGCAAGACCCGCTTCGGTTACAAACAATACCGAAATAATACCTGCAATAGCGCAAACCGAAATGGTAACGGTTTTCGGTTTAAGATGGAACTTATCTGCAATTGCGGCGGATACGCCTTCAACAATCGAGAAAGCCGAGTCGATTGCAAGGGTGATAAGCATAAGATAGAATATTGCGCCGAAGACCGCGTTAAACCAGCCAATACTCGTCAGATTAACGATTGCCTGCGGATAAACGATAAATGCCGTGCCAATACCGCTTGCGGTGATGTTTCCGAGCATTCCGGTACCGCCCATTGTCGAGAACATAACGATAGCCGAAAGAACGCTGACCGCCATATCCGAGAACGCGATAATCATCGCATCGACCGCGATGTTTGCATCGTCGCCCAAGTAAGAACCGTAGGCAAACATAATAGCCATCATAATAGAAAGGCTATAGAACACCTGACCGATAGCGTCAACCCAGAGGGTAGGATCCTTAAAGGCTACAACGTCGGGGACGAACAGCATTGAAAGACCTTCGCCTGCGCCCGGCATTGTGCAGCCCTTTATCGCCATTATAAGCAAGAGGATAACAGGAGCAAAAACGGTATACTTAACAACCTTTCCAACCGAGTTCGCACCATTTCTTATGCAGAAAAAAATAAGTGCCCAAGCAACAAGCAAACAAACGAAAACACCGCCGGGAATCAAACTTCCCTTAATAGCTCCTGTTGTTTTCGTAAGATCAAAGAAAAGCGCCGATGCTTTATCGGAATCCTTTGTCATTCCGGCAAATTTCCAAGAATTGAAAAACATCAGGATGACCCACGCAAATACTACCGCATAATAACAAACGATAACAAATGCGTTTGACGTTGCCGCCCAGCCGACCGGTTCAAGACCTTTCTTGATACCGCGCATCGATTCGACGGCGCCTTTGCGGAAATTACGCGCGACGGCAATTTCCATCATTAAAAGCGGAATGCCCATAACGAGCATTGCGAACAGATACACAACGAGGAATGTTCCTCCGCCGTGCTTTGCGGCAAGTCCCGGGAATCTCCAGGCGTTGCCGAGTCCTACGGCTGAACCTATAGCCGCAAGAATGAATGTAAATCGGGAACTCCATTTTGCTCTTTCTCCCATTTTTACATCTCCCTTTCTTAAAGTTTAGGTCTATTATACCACATTTTTCCATTTTTTCAAGAGCAAAAAGGAGATGATATCAGCTTATCTCAACAAATCCATATAGTCTTGCGAGTAGGGCTCTCACCAATCAAACGCCGAAATCAGACGTTGCATATCATGTCAACACATAGAACCGTCCCTGTGTTTTAAGTTTGTCAGTATTATGCAAAAAGCCCAAAGCATTGCCTCGGGCTTTCAATTTCACATAAACGATTTAAGCGCGCCGGGGTTTGAGATTTTCAGGCGTATCTTATCGGCTATCATCGCGATAAATTCGCTGTTGGTCGGTTTGCCGCGATCGTTCTGGACGGTATATCCGAAATAAGAATTAAGGGTATCGATATCTCCCCTATCCCACGCAACCTCGATGGCGTGACGAATTGCGCGCTCGACCCTTGAGGAGGTCGTAGAGTTTCTTTTGGCGATCGTGGGATACAAAAGTTTCGTTACGGCGTTTATCATTTCGGGATCTTTAACCGACAGGATTATCGCCTCGCGCAGATAGTTATACCCTTTAATATGTGCCGGAACACCGATCTGATGAATTATCTCGGTCACCATCATTTGAAGATCGTTGTCGGTAAGTACGTTGTTTTTAAGAACGATAGGCTCATTGTCGTTTTGCCAGTCGGAAAGCTGAATTATCCTTTTAGCAAGGGTATCGGTATCAAATGGCTTTAAAAAATAAAACGATGCTCCCGCATTCAGGGTCTCCCGTTCAAGACGGCTGTTATCAAAACCCGACATCGCCATTACCATAGGTTTCTTCGGATCGTCGGACGCCTTTATACTTTGAAGCACACCGAGAATATCAAGATTAGGCATAAACACGTCGGCAAGAACGACGTCGGGCTTTTGCTCCTTTATCTGCTCCAACAGCTTCTTTCCGTCCTTCTCGCAGAGATTTACGTCCATACCGTAGTTTGTAAATGCCTTGTCAAGAACCTTTCCGAATTCGTCTCCGTTATCCGCAACGATAATTTTCAGTCTTTTTTCCATTTTAGAATTCCTCCAAAAAAAATTGTAAACCTATAATAA
>JAGAAE010000021.1 GCA_017615405.1 Clostridia bacterium
AAAATTAAAAACATAGTTGTTTGCCCCGACCCGATAGATTCCGTACCCGCGGCTCCCGATTATCCGCTGATGATCTCGAAGGACGGTATAGGACCCAAAGCGTGGGGCGATAAATACAGTTGGACCCGTGACCGCCTCTGCTTTGATTTCACATCTGATCCGCTCGATATTTCCCAATATGACTACATTGAATTTGATATCTTCATCCGTGACTACGATGCCTTCAAAAGCGCCGTAAACGGCAAAAGAATAAACTTTGTTCTCGCTTCGAGCGATTCAAAAACAAAGATCCGAAAGCTTTATGATTTTGAGGATCAGATAAAGACGAGCGGATGGAATCACGTCGCACTTCAAATGGAATCAAAGTGGTTTATCGACAGCGGCTTCACATCGACCGCCATAAAATGGATGATGATCAACTTCCAGGACGGCGGCTCAGATCCGAATCCTATCGGCTCCACGATGGTCAGGATCGCCAACATCGGCGCCGACTATGCCGAATACAGTAAGCTTCCGGCGCTTCCGAAATATGAAATTCTCGTTTCCGAAAGCGGCTCAAGAGCAACGACCTGGGGCGATAAATACAGTTGGGCGATAGACCGCGCCTATGTTAATCTTACCGAAAATCCGGTCGATCTTACCGATATCGACCAAATTGAATTTGATATTTATATCGCCGATTATGACGAATTCAAAAGCGCCGTGGCAGGCAAGAGGATCAACTTTTACCTCGCTTCAAGCGATGTCAAAACAAAGACCCGCGTTCGTTTTGACTTTGAAAATCAGATAACAAAGAGCGGTTGGAATCATGTCGTTCTTGACAAAGGCTCAAGATGGCAAATAGACTCCGAATTTACCTATAAAACGGTTAAATGGGTCCTTATAGGCTTCCAGGACGGAGGCTCTGAGCCTAACCCCATGAAAAACACCGTTGTAAAAATTGCTAATATTTGCGGATGCTATGCGCCTTACCGCTACAATCCCGAATTGCCCGATAACGTTGTGGCTCAACTCGGCAAAGCCGAAGACGGCACCGATTCGCGTGCAAATACGGTGGGTAACTACTTCCACTATACTCTCGATAAAATTTACAGAGAAAAACTTTCTCCCGTTGATTTTTCGCAAACGCCAATAATCGAATTTGATATATATGTAAGCGACTACGAAAAATTCCTCGCGGCGGAAAACGACCCGACCGATAAACAGAATTCGAAGCTTTCGTTCCAGGTCTCTTCAACGCCGCCCGCACTTTGGGGACAGTATAATTCTCCGCGGTCGTATTACAGCAGTGAGCTTCTCCTCGCCCCCTATATCAAACACTCCGGTTGGAATCACATTTCGGTCGGAAAAAGTGAATTTACGGTCCATAACCACGGCGTTGACTGGTCGGCGCTTACGGCGTACGTGGTTTATTATCACAATTCTTCAAACCTTTATCCGTATAAAAACGCCAATAGCGACCTTCTTATTAAGGTGGCAAATATCGTTAACACCGGCATTGTGGCTCACATACCCAAAAATCCCGATTCCGATCCGACACCCGACAAATCCGCGGTTTATATTAGCTCGGTTGAGGGCTTGTCGGATGAAAACGGCACATGGAATATCCAAAGTCCGATATTGAGCACCGACTATAAGACTGCCGGAAAAGAATCCCTTCTCCAAAAAGCAACCTACAAAAACAATCCCGAAGATACCGCGATCAGTTATATTTTCGATACTACTGCGGATATGTCGGATCTTAAGACGCTCAAGTTCGATTTCTTAATTGATTTCCCGCAAATTCTCAATAAGCCGAATAACAACCTTGAAATTTGTCTTTCAAACAGCCGGCTTAACTTTGATGATTGCTACCGCTTCAAAATCGACACTTCAAAGTTCAAGCAGGGTTGGAACAGCATTTCGCTCGACCTCAAATCGGCTACCAAAAACGGCACGCCGGATCTCAGCGCGGTCAAGGTCGTAGTTCTTCGCTTCACGGAGCTTGATCTTTCAAGCGAGTCCTATGAGGAAATAACCTACGGTTTGGATAATCTTCGTTATATCTCTTCGACCGGCAATAAGACCTTAAGGGTCGCGGCAGAGGAAGACGAAGAATTTGATGATTATTTTGACTTTGAGGATGAGACCGACGAAGACTTTTCAGATCTTGACGATGAGACCGCAGAAACATCCGGACGTATCAAGCATCAGAGGATCATCGAAAGATACAAGGTCACCGACTGGCTCTATGGCGGAATCATAATGGGCGCCGAGGCGCTTGTCGCGGCAGCCGGTGTAATAATCTTTTTACTCATTTATAACAAAAAGAAGAAAAAATAAACTCTGATTCCTTTGAGGTGTATTTATGGGAACTGCTTTTAGTTGCGGAATGAATATTCATAACCGAAACTATTTATCGTATCCGCAAAAGGATATAGAAAAGAATATTGACGCCTGCAAGGAACTTGGAATGGAGATAGTCCGTTTTAACCATGCGGGTATATCCGACGCTGACCTTGAAGAGATAAAAAATGTTTCCGACCTTTGCCATGCAAGGGATATGAAACTCATGCTCGTTGTTGATAAAAACTTTTATTCGGACGACGATATGGGTCTTGACGAGCGCGAAGAGTATATGAGGCAGTATTATAAAAGGCTTTCTTCCTGCCTTCGCGACAAGGTCGATTATTACCAGATCTTCAATGAAATGGATGTTGCCTGCATGAACGGGCAGATCGTCAATATCTTTCTTCCCGGTAAAGACGGAAAAGAAAAGGGCGAGTATGACTATGTGAGATGGGATAGGGCAGTGGCTTCGGTCAAGGGCGCCTTAAAGGGCGTAAAAGAGGGCTATGCCGACGCGAAAACCTGCATTAATTTCGGCTGGTGGCATACTGCGCTTATTTATGAGCTTTATGATTTAGGACTTCGTTTTGACATAGTCGGGCTTGACTGGTATTCTGATTGCGAAGAGGTCTCCTCAATAGAGCTTTTGATGAAAAATGTCGAGGAAAATATCCCCGACTGCGATATTATGATATGCGAGACAAATCTTTGGATGAATCTTCATGAGCGTTATTCGGACGAGCGAAAAAGCGCCTTGCAAAAGGCGGAAAACCGCGATAAATGGCAGGCGGAGTGGATACCGGAATTCCTTGATATCCTCGAAAAGATAAATGATCCACGGCTTAA
>JAGAAE010000158.1 GCA_017615405.1 Clostridia bacterium
CAGTCCGAATACTATGGCAATGTAGGAAGTGCGGATCTCTCTGCCGGGAATCAGTTCCTGAAATATCATTCCGCAAAGTACCATCGTCAGAACGGCGTAGAGGGAAAGATTATTGCTCTTTTTATAGGCTTTTCCGTAGACCATAAACTGAGCGATGACCAGCATTGCAACGATAGCGCAAGCGAGAATAAAGATCCAGTAAAAGTTTCCGTAGTCATATACGTGGGTCTTGGGGTCGACCGTTATCATCCAGTCGGTGAAGAGTGAAACGACCTGGAACGCGGTGTTGAGAATAAGGAGGACCGTCATTATTTTCAGGATAACGTTTTTGATATTCAACTGCCTAACAAGCAGTCTTCCGGCGAGAGGGGCGGTTATAAAATCAATGCACTTTATAAAACGGATCGCCAGAACGGATACGGTCGGATCTCCGTCGGCACGGGTGCCCATCCACTCGGCGATAGCCGATACCGCAATAAGACCGTACGTGACGTAAAGCACCTGACGGTCTTTACGGTCGATCTTGTCGTTTCCGTGAACCATAATGGTCAATATCGTAAGTGACATCAATACGAGTACGATAACGGCGGTATAGAAAGACACGGCGTATCCCCCTTTCTTTTGCTTTGCATAGTTTACTTTAACATAGGGAATTATACCATAAAGGCAAACAAAATTCAACACCGCGAGCGGAAAATCGGAAAGTCTGTCGCTTTTATCCATTTATTTAATAAATGAATATTGCATTTTTTGTTAATTTGTAGTATAATTCCGTTGTTATCGGCGAAGCTTGCGGTATTATTTCAAACCGTTTAAAAAACCGAGATCCGAAAATCAGCCGGGATTTGAACGGCGAAGGAACGGGGACGCTATAAATACCGTAAAAAGCGCGGAATAGAAGTGGCGTTTACCGTAATGCGGCTTTTTTGCCTCCTATATGCGTGTAAAATTGCTCGTTTTTTCTTAAAAGCGGGCAATTTTTTGCATATAATTTACAAAAAACGATGATTTTATGAATATAAATGCAAAATTGTGTTGACTTTATGCATAAAAACGCATAAAATAGTAAACAGAAAAACAGGAGGGCAAAACAGTGAAAAAGGTTTTTATAGACGGCGCGGTCGGAACGACCGGTCTTAAAGTGTTCGGGCGCTTGTCCGGGCGGGAAGATATAAAGCTTTTGACCCTTGAGGAAAAATACCGGAAAGACCCTGCGGCGCGAAAGGACGCGCTTAACAACTGCGATATTGCATTTTTATGCCTGCCGGATGACGCGGCGCGGGAGGCGGTAAGCCTTGTCGATGATCCCGACACGGTCATTATCGATACATCGACGGCGCACAGGACCGATGAGGCTTGGGTCTACGGCTTCCCCGAGCTTAAAGGTCAAAGGGAAAAAATAGCCGATACAAAAAGAATTGCCAATCCCGGTTGTCATGCTACCGGCGTTATCTCTCTTATAAAGCCGCTTATCGATAACGGTGTTTTAAGCACCTCGGCAAAGATATCCTGCTATTCGATGACCGGGTATTCGGGCGGCGGCAAAAAGATGATCGCCGATTATGAGGACGAAGCGAACAAGGAGCGCTTGACGGCACCGAGACTATACGGACTCGGTCAGACACATAAGCATCTTCCCGAGATAAAGAAGGTCTGCGGTCTTGAAAGCGAGCCGGTCTTCTGTCCGGTGGTATCGTCCTTTTATTCGGGGATGCAGGTCGTGATCCCCCTGACGGCGAACGAGCTTGATATCGGGATAAACGGCATAAAGGAAATATACGCCGATTATTATAAAAGCGGTCTTGTGAAGTTCGCCGATAATATCGGCGAAAACGGATTTATTTCGGCGGCGACGCTCTCCGGCTTTGATAATATGACCGTTGGAGTTTACGGCAACGACGACCGCTTTACGCTCGTAAGCCTTTTTGATAATCTCGGCAAGGGCGCGAGCGGAGCGGCAATACAAAATATGAATATAAGCCTCGGCATAGACGAAACGACCGGGCTTGTTATATCGGAGGATAGTTTATGAAAATAATTGACGGCGGAGTTTGCGCGGCAAAGGGATTTTCGGCAAACGGGGTCCATTGCGGAATAAGAAAGAACAAAACCAAAAAGGATATTTCGCTGATTTACAGCAGCGTTCCCGCGTCCGCGGCGGCGGTTTACACCACCAATCTTGTCAAGGGCGCACCGCTCCTTGTAACGAAAGAGCATCTTAAAAACGGCAGGGCGCAGGCGATAATCTGCAACAGCGGAAACGCCAACACCTGCAATGAAAACGGCGTTGAGATCGCAAAAGAAACCGCAGATCTCCTCGCAAAGGAACTTGGCATCAGCGGGAACGACGTTGTTGTCGCATCGACCGGAGTTATCGGTCTGCCGCTTGATATCGCCCCCTTCAAAAAGGGTATACCCGAGCTTGCGGCAGGGCTTTCCGAAACGGGCAGTAAGTCCGCGGCGGAGGGTATAATGACGACCGACGTTAATATGAAAGAGATCGCCGTCGAATTCAAGATCGGAACAAAGACCTGCCGTATCGGCGGTATCGCAAAGGGAAGCGGGATGATCCACCCGAATATGGCGACGATGCTCGTCTTTATAACGACCGACGTAAATATTTCGTCGAAAATGTTAAGAACGGCGCTCAAAACCGATATAAGCAAAACCTTTAATATGATAAGTATCGACGGCGATACCTCAACCAACGATATGGTCGTCGTCCTTGCGAACGGCGAGGCGAAAAACACCGAAATAACCGCCGACGGCAAGGATTTCGCCGAGTTTATGAAGGCGCTCAACACCGTTTCGGTCGAGCTTTGCCGAAAGATAGCGGCAGACGGCGAGGGCGCAACCAAACTTCTCGAATGTAAGGTCACGGGAGCAAAAACCGAAAAGATCGCAAAGACCGTCGCCAAAAGTATTATCTGCTCAAATCTCACCAAGGCGGCTATGTTCGGCGCCGACGCCAACTGGGGACGCGTTCTTTGCGCGATAGGTTACAGCGGCGTCAAAACCGACGTCAAGGCGATAGATCTTTCCTTTAAGAGCAAGGCGGGCACGATCGCCGTTGCAAAGAACGGCTGCGGTATCGCATTCTCGGAAGAAAAGGCGAAAAAGATACTGAGCGAGGATGAGATCGAAATTCTCGTAAGCTTAGGCGGCGGCGAATTTTCATCGACCGCGTGGGGCTGCGATCTCACCTATGATTACGTTAAAATAAACGGGGATTACAGAACATAAGGAGTTATTATGGATAAGAATTTTTCAAACGCCAAAAGGGCTGAGGTGCTCACACAGGCGCTTCCCTACATAAAACGCTACAACGGCAAAACGGTCGTTATCAAATACGGCGGCAACGCCATGATAAACGAGGATCTTAAAATGCAGGTCATGCAGGACGTTGTTCTTTCGTGGCTTATCGGCATCAAGATCATCCTCATTCACGGCGGCGGTCCCGAGATAAGCGACCTTATGGGAAAACTCGGCAAAAAGCCGGAATTTGTCGACGGGCTTCGCGTCACCGATAAAGAAACGGTCGATATCGTTCAGATGGCGCTTGCGGGTAAGGTCAATAAATCTCTTGTAAACCTCATCGAGGTCGCAGGCGGCAAGGGCGTCGGGCTTTCGGGCATTGACGGACGGCTGATCGAAGCAAAGATCCGCGATGAAAAACTCGGCTTTGTCGGTGATATTTCAAAGATAAATCCGGGGATCCTCGAAGACCTCCTAAACAACGGCTATATACCGATAATCTCGACCGTCGGATGCGACAGGGACGGTAATATTTACAACGTCAATGCCGACAGTGCCGCCGCAAGTATCGCGGGCGCCCTTAAGGCGGACAGATTTATTCTTATGACCGATATCGCGGGGATCCTCGAAAACAAGGACGACGAAATGTCCCTTATCCCCGAGATCAGCATCGACAAGGCGCGTGAGCTAATCAAAAGCGGCGTTATTTCGGGCGGTATGATCCCGAAGGTCGACTGCTGTATCGAGGCGATCGAAAAGGGCGTTGAAAACGTCGTAATAATGGACGGAACGGTACCTCATTCGATACTTATGGAGCTGCTCACCGACGAAGGCGCCGGCACCATGATAACAGGAGGCTGAAATGAGCGTTAAGGAACTTGATAAACAGTATATCGCTTCGACCTATAACAGATTTGATATCGTCGCCGTTTCGGGCAAAGGGTCTTACGTTTTTGACGAAAACGGCAAGAAATATATCGATTTCGGCTCGGGTATCGGAACGCTTTCGTTCGGTATCGCCGACGACGTCTGGGCGCAGGCGGTAGGCGAGCAGGCGAAAAAACTCCAGCATATCTCAAATCTTTATTACACCGAGCCTGCCGTAAAGCTTGCCCGGGCGCTTTGCGAAAAAACGAGACTTAAAAAGGTCTTCTTTTCAAATTCGGGCGCCGAGGCAAACGAGTGTGCCATAAATGCGGCAAGAAAGTATTCGCAGGATAAATACGGCAAAGACCGTTTTGTGATAGCGACCCTTAAAAACAGTTTTCACGGCAGAACGTTAACGACCCTTTCGGCTACGGGTCAGGAGCATTACCACGAACTGTTCACGCCTTTGACCGACGGATTTGTGAGCGTTCCGGCGGGTGATATCGCCGCGCTCGAAGAATCGGCAAAAAATAACACCCTTGCGGCGGTTATGATAGAATGCGTTCAGGGTGAGGGCGGAGTTATCGCCCTTGACGGCGACTACGTTAAAGCGGTCAGGGAGTTTTGCGATAAAAACGACGTTTTGCTCATCGTCGACGAGGTACAGACCGGGAACGGCAGGACCGGAAAGTTTTATTCTTATATGAACTACGGGATCACCCCCGATATCGTTTCGACGGCAAAGGGTCTCGGCGGCGGGCTTCCGATAGGGGCGACCCTTTTGGGCGAAAAAACCGAGAGCGTTTTCTCCTTCGGCGACCACGGCTCGACCTTCGGGGCAAACCCCGTTTGCTGCGCGAGTGCTTTGACCGTTGTCGAACGAATGGATGATAAATTCCTCTTTGAAGTCAAGAGAAAAGCCGATTATATCGTTTCGTCCTTAAAGGACGTAAAGGGGATAACCGAAATAAGCGGTTTGGGTCTTATGATAGGGCTTAAAACCGAAAACCCGGCGCGCGAGGTCGTAGAAAGATGTATCGAAAACGGTCTTTTATGTCTTACCGCAAAGGACAAGGTACGCCTTTTGCCGGCGCTCAATATACCGGACGATTTAGTTAAAGAGGCTGTCGAGATCATAAAGAAATCCTTATGATTTTCAAGGCTCAGTCAGGAAGATTTTATGAAAAAAGCGTATTTGATTTTAAGTAACAACGCGGTATTTGAAGGATACAAGATCGGCGCGGATACCGAATGTATCGGTGAGGTCGTTTTTGCAACCGGTATGGTCGGCTATCTTGAAACGCTGACCGACCCTTCTTATGCGGGGCAGATAATTGTCCAGACCTTTCCGCTTATCGGAAACTACGGTGTTATCCCCGACGACTTTGAGGGTGAATGCGTCGCAAAGGGCTACGTCGTCAGAGATATCTGCGATCATCCTTCAAACTTCCGTTCGCAGGATAAACTCGATAACTTCCTGAAATCAAGGAATATCTGCGGAATCTGCGGCATAGATACCAGAAAACTCGCCAAAATAATCCGCGAGCAGGGCGTTATGAACGGAACGATCTGTGACACGAAAACGCCCGATATGACCGATGTTTTAAACTATAAGGTCAAAGATGTCGTCTCGCTTGTTTCCTCAAAAGAGCCTGCCGTCGTTAGGGCGGAAGGCACCGAAAAATATCGCGTTGCCCTGATCGATTACGGTGCAAAAAAAGGCATTGTCGATAATCTTGTAAAGAGAGGCTGTACGGTTTATACTTTTCCGCATAATACGCCGAGTGAGCAGGTGTTAGGCTGTGATCCCGACGGCATTATGCTTTCAAACGGACCGGGCGATCCCGCCGACAATACCTATGAGATCGAACAGATAAAGAATATGTTAGGTAAGAAGCCGCTTTTCGGTATATGTCTCGGTCATCAGTTGACGGCGCTCGCTTTGGGCGGAAAGACCGTAAAACTTAAATACGGTCACCACGGCGTTAATCAGCCTGTCACCGATCTTAGCGAAAAAAAGACCTATATAACGAGTCAAAACCACAATTATGCCGTTGTTGCCGACTCATTAAATGGCACGGGCAAAGAAATATTCAGAAATGCCAACGACCAAAGCTGTGAAGGGATGTCTTATGACGGTCTTTCGGCTTTTACGGTGCAGTTCCACCCCGAGGCAAACGGCGGACCGCACGATACCGAGTTTTTATTTGACCGTTTCCTTAAAATGATGGAGGAAAACAAAAATGCCTAAAAACGAAGCGATAAAAAAGGTGCTTGTGATCGGCTCCGGACCTATCGTCATAGGTCAGGCGGCGGAGTTTGACTATGCCGGCGCTCAGGCGTGCCGTGTTCTTAAAAACCAGGGGATAAACGTTGTCCTCGCCAACTCCAACCCGGCAACCATAATGACCGATAAAGCACTGGCAGACGAGATCTACTTGGAGCCGCTTACCCCCGAAACGGTCGCACGTATCATCGAAAAGGAAAGACCCGACGGTCTTCTCGCGGGGCTCGGCGGTCAAACGGGACTCACCATTTCAATGCAGCTTTACGAAAACGGTACCCTTCAGAAATACGGCGTCGAGTTTCTCGGAAGCGATATTGATGTGATAAAAAAGGCGGAGGACAGGGAGCTTTTCCGCGAAACGATGCTTGAAATAAACCAGCCCTGCGTTCCGAGTGAGATAGCAAACGATCTCGAAACGGCGGTTTCGGCGGCGGCAAAGATAGGCTACCCCGTTATCGTTCGCCCTGCCTACACCCTGGGCGGATCGGGCGGCGGTATAGCCGACGACGAGCAGTCACTTCGGAAGATCGCCGCAAACGGGCTTGACCTTTCGCCGATAACCCAGGTGCTTATCGAAAAGTGCATCAGCGGATGGAAGGAGATCGAATTCGAAGCCCTTCGCGACGCTAACGGAAACGCCGTCGCGGTCTGCTCTATGGAGAATATAGACCCGGTCGGGATCCACACCGGAGATTCGGTCGTCGTTGCCCCGGCGCTCACGCTTTCCGATAAGGAGTTTCAGATGCTCCGCTCGGCATCGCTCGATATAATCTCGGCGTTAGGTATAGTCGGAGGATGTAACTGTCAGTTTGCGCTTAACCCCGACAGTTTCGAATACGCCGTTATCGAGGTAAATCCCCGTGTTTCGCGCTCCTCCGCGCTCGCAAGTAAAGCGACGGGATATCCCATCGCCAAGATCTCTACGATGATAGCGATAGGATATAACTTAGACGAAATAAAGAACGAGATAACCGGAACGACCTGCGCCTGCTTTGAGCCGACGCTTGACTATGTCGTCGTAAAATTCCCGAAATGGCCGTTTGATAAATTCTTAGGTTCAAGCCGGCTGTTGGGTACGCAAATGAAGGCGACCGGCGAGGTCATGGCGATAGGACAGTCCTTTATAGAGGCGCTTATGAAGGCGGTGCGCGGAGCCGAGATAAATCACGATTCGTTAAACGGCAAGCCGATAAGCGATGACGATATTCTGAAAAGACTCGCCGAGCAAAACGACGTCAGGATATTCACGGTATTTGAGGCGCTTAAAAGCGGCGTTTCGGTCGAAAAAATCCATGAAATAACCAAGATAGACAACTATTTTATTTCTTGTTTAAAGGACGCGGCGGAGCTTGAAAATGCGCTTTCGTCACAGGAGTTTACCGAAGAACTCTATCTGAAAGCGAAAAGATACGGCTATCCCGATACGGTCATTAAACGGCTTTGCGGCAGGGATGATCTGCCTGAATTCCATTACAGTTACAAGATGGTCGACACCTGCGCCGCCGAATTCGCTGCCGAGACCCCGTATTTTTATTCCTGTGCCGACGATGAATGCGAGGCTACGGCGCTTCAAAAGAGCGGGAAACCCGTTATTATGGTCTTAGGCTCGGGACCCATCCGCATAGGTCAGGGCATCGAGTTTGATTACAGTTCGGTACACTGCGTCTGGACCCTTAAAGAGATGGGCTACGACGTCGTTATCGTCAACAACAACCCCGAAACCGTCTCGACCGATTACGATACCGCAAACCGCCTTTACTTCGAGCCGCTCACCGAAGAGGACATAATGAGTATAATAAGGGTCGAAAAGCCGATTGGCGTCGTCGTTGCGTTCGGCGGTCAGACCGCCATCAAGCTTGCCAAAACGCTTGACGCACACGGCGTTAAGATCTTAGGCACGTCGGCGGAAGGTATAGATATCGCCGAGGACAGGGAGCGTTTTGACAGTTTCCTTGAATCGATAAATATGAGGAGACCGAAGGCGGTTTCGGTCGATACCGCCGAGGAGGCGCTTATCGCCGCTAAGATCTTGGGGTATCCCGTCCTCGTCCGTCCGTCCTACGTTATCGGTGGTCAGGGGATGAGCGTTGTAAGGGACAGCAAGGCGCTGAAAAAGTATATGTCGATCATCCTTTCCGGCAAGACTTCTAATTCGGTGCTTGTCGATAAGTATATGCCCGGAACCGAGATCGAGGTCGATTGCATCTCGGACGGCGACACCGTTCTTATCCCCGGAATTATGGAGCATATCGAACGCGCCGGCATCCACTCGGGCGACTCGATTGCCGTTTATCCGCCCTATAATCTGACCGACAGTATGACCAAGAAGGTCTGCGATATATCGGTCAAGATGGCGAGAGGGCTCGGGACGAGCGGCATCGTAAATATTCAGTATCTCATATATGAAAACGAGCTTTTCGTTATCGAGGTCAACCCCCGTGCCAGCCGTACGGTACCCTATATCAGCAAGGTCACGGGCGTTCCGATGATAGAGCTTGCAAGCAGGGTAATGCTGGGCGAAAAGCTAAAGGATATGGGATACAGCGAGGGGCTTTTCCCGGTCGCTAAATATTATGCTGTCAAGGTACCGGTCTTCAGCTTTGAAAAACTGACCGATGCCGATTCCATAATGGGACCCGAAATGAAGTCTACCGGTGAGGTTTTGGGGATTGGAAGGACCAAGTCCGAGGCGCTCTATAAAGGGCTTTGTGCATCAGGTGTTGACGTTCACAGCGCGTTGCGCGGCGAAAAGGGTGTTCTCATTTCGGTTGAGGACTATGATTACAGCGACGCCATAAGACTTGCCGAAAAGTTCACCGATCTCGGTATGAAGATATATGCAACCCCCGATACCGCGAAGGCGATAAGGGGCAGGGGAATGGACGTTACAACGGCGCACAACCTCCCCGAAAGCAGTGATATCTACGACCTTATCGATTCAAGAACGGTAAGCTACGTCGTTTACACCGGCGCAGTTATGGACAGTTCGGTCGGTGATTTCCGACTCCTCTATAAAAAGGCGATGAATTTAGGCATACCATGTATGACCTCCATCGATACCGCTATGGCGCTCGCCGACGTTGTCAGCGCCGCCTATACGCAGAACAATACAAATCTTGTAAATATAAATGAGTGATGAAAATGGATTTTAAAGGAAAAAGTTTTTTATGTCTTAAAGATTTCACACCGCAGGAGATCGGGTACTTTTTAGACATTGCCGCAAAACTTAAAGACGAAAAGAAAAAGGGGATACCCCATAGGGTACACGAGGGCAGGAATATCGCCCTTATCTTCGAAAAAACGAGCACAAGAACGCGCTGCGCTTTTGAGGTCGCGGCGGCGGACTTGGGCGCAAACGCCGTTTATCTTGACCCCTCGGCTTCTCAAATCGGCAAAAAAGAAAGCATAGAGGATACCGCGAAGGTGCTCGGCAGGATGTTCGATGCCATCGAGTACAGGGGCTACGGTCAGGAAAGGGTCGAGGCGCTCGCAAAATACTCGGGCGTTCCCGTTTACAACGGGCTTACAAACGAATTCCACCCGACCCAGGTTTTAGCCGATTTCCTCACGATAAAGGAACATTTCGGGCGCCTTGAAGGTATAAAATTCGTTTATATGGGCGACGCGAGATACAATATGTGCAATTCCCTAATGGTAGGCTCTGCGAAAATGGGACTTAACTTTACCGTTTGCGCCCCCGAAAAATACTTCCCCGATAAGGAACTTGTTTCTTATTGTAAGGACGTCGCAAAGGAAACGGGAGCCGTGATAAACTTCGAGACCGACGTCTTAAAGGCGACAAAGGGCGCCGACGTTATCTACACCGACGTCTGGGTTTCGATGGGCGAGCCGGACAGCGCGTGGGAAGAGCGCATAAACGACCTTATGCCATATCAGGTCAACAAATCCGTTATGGATAATGCCGGAACGCAGTGCCGTTTTATGCATTGTCTTCCTTCATTCCACGATACAAAGACCGAGATAGGCAGGAGCATTTACGAAAAATTCGGATTTGACTGTCTTGAAGTGACCGACGAGGTCTTTTCGGGCAGGCAGTCGATCGTATTTGACGAGGCTGAAAACCGTATGCACACCATCAAGGCGGTAATGTATGCCACGCTGTAACAAAGCAAAAAACAAACCAACTTTGAACTCGCCAGAAACGGCGAGTTCTCGGCATAATGTGTCTTTTGTTTTTGAAGAAAAAACCTATAATGTCACAGAAGTTTTAATTTAGGTATTGACTTTTCCACATTAGCGTGGTAAAGTGTTAGTATCGAAAATTATCAAGGAGATAATCATGGTCTTTAACGATTCAGTAATGCTTGAAAGCGAAAAGATAATATTTGCGTTAAGGGAACTGTTCTTAAAGGGCGGTTTCGTTCCATACCGTATGAGCAAATTCGAGGAATACGATCTCTACGCCAAAAACAAGGAATTTCTTGTTTCGGATAACGTTATCACCTTTGCGGGAGCGGGCGGAAAACTTATGGCGCTTAAACCCGACGTCACCCTGTCGATCATCAAAAACAGTAAGGATACCCCCGACCTTCTTCAAAAGGTCTTCTATAACGAAAACGTCTACCGTTATTCAAAGGAAGCGAGAACCTTTAAGGAAATGATGCAGACCGGCGTTGAGGCGTTCGGAAAGGTCGATATCGACGTTGTTTGCGATACTGTTCTGCTCGCCGCTCAAAGCCTTAAAGTCCTCACAAGCGACTACGTTATAGCACTTTCAAACCTTGATATACTAAACCTTCTTTTCAACGCTTCAAACGATTATGATAACAAGGATCTTTTAAACGCCGTAACAAAGAAAAACGACGATTATCTTTCAGGGTCAGCCGATAGTAAGGAGATCGCCATTTTAAGAGAACTCATAGGCGTCAGCGGAAGCGTGAAAGATGCCCTCGGCAAAATAAAAGACATCCTTTCCGGGATCGAAGGCTTTGTCGATGAAAGCAGATTTTTGACCCTTCTCGAAAAACTTTCAAAGAGCGAATTTGCCGAAAAGATCGTCGTCGATTTTTCCGAGACCGACGATATGAACTACTATAACGGAACGGTTTTCAAGGGCTACGTCAGCGGTGTTTCGGGAGCCGTTCTCTCGGGCGGTCAGTATGATAAACTGATGCGAAAGATGGGCAGGCGTTCAAACGCCGTCGGCTTCGCAGTCTACACCGATAAGCTCGAAAACGTCGCCGAAAGGTGCGAAAAGGCGGCAGCTGATAAGGACTTTATAAATATCGCGATACCAAAAGGCAGGCTCGGCAAAAAGGTCTTAAAGATACTTAACAAGGCGGGTGTCAACTGTCCCGATGATCCGGACGATAACCGCAAACTCATCTTTGAGGATAAAAATTCCCGCGCCCGCTTTTTCTGGGTAAAGCCGACCGACGTCGAAAAATACGTCGAAAAGGGCGTCGCCGATATCGGCGTTGCGGGCAAGGACATTTTGCTTGAATATGAGCCGGACGTCTATGAAATATCCGACCTGAAAATAGGCAAATGCAGAATGGCGGTCGCGGCGCCGAAGGGCTTTAAGGACGACCCGAATAAGACCCTTGTCGTCGCTACGAAGTTCGAAAACATCGCCAACAAGTATTATCGGAAGCTCGGCAGGGAGATAGAGGTCATCCATCTGAACGGCTCCATCGAGGTAGCGCCCATTCTCGGTCTGTCGGACATTATCGTCGATATCGTCGAGACCGGAACGACCCTTAAAGAAAACGACCTTGAGGTCATTGAAGAGATCATCGATATAAGCGCACGGCTTATCGCAAACAAGACCTCTTTCAAGTTTAAAAATGAACTTCTGACAAATCTATTTGAAAAAATCGCCGAGGTAACGGAGGAAAAATCGTGATAAAGATTCTTAAATACGGTGAAGTTAAGGAAAGTGAGATATTTTCCCGTGTCGTCCCTAAGATGGACGTTCATTCGATAGTGGCGGATATTATTGCCGACGTCAGGAAAAACGGCGACGAGGCGCTTTACAGATACGCTTTAAAGTTCGACAAAGCCGAGCTTTCGAGTCTTCAGGTCACCAAAGAGGAGATAGAAGAAGCGGTAAAGACCATCGGTGAGGATATTATAAACGACATTAAGGAAGCCGCCGAAAATATCACCCTCTTCCATTCAAAACAAAAGCGAGAGGGCTTTAAGATAG